>JAEUWB010000051.1 GCA_016786595.1 bacterium
TTCTCAAGTGAATCGGTAGATCCCATTAGCAAGTGCGGCACTAAAATATTTTCAGTTGCACGCAACACGTGTCTAAATCTGGACGATAATGTAGTTGGAGTAGTATCTAGGGACGGCGCACAATACGCTAAAAAGTAACCCCGTACCCACGGCCATGCTACGACCATTAAACTTTTTCGGTGTCATCTTGAGCGAGCATGTTGCAAAACGGAAGTTTTGCAACCGCGCAGTTGAAAGATCTCCAAAAATGCGTTGACCTCGACACGGGAAAGAATTGGAGATCTTTCGACTCACCTTGCATTCACTTCGTTCATCGCAAGACTCGCTCAAGATGACGCCCTGAGACGATAAAGCGATAAATATAAATAATAATACTAGAGGCTATTGGGCGATAGCATCCGACTGAGCTGCATGCTGGTTACCTAAGCCGGATTTAGTTGCTCGCGGTGAAGGCAATAGTGCCTTCTGAGTCGGAGTCTTAATTTTATGTGTTAGAAGTTTTGCGAGCGTCCCTTCAAAAATAACTCTTCCACCTGCATCGCCCGGCCCTGGACCAAGTTCGATGATGTGGTCTGCCGCTCTAATCAAGTCCAAGTCATGCTCAATCACTAACACTGAATTACCTTTCTCTACTAAATCCTTAAGGACCCGATTTAAGCGTTCCACATCTTGCATGTGGAGCCCTGTTGTTGGCTCATCGAGAATGTAAAGTGTGTGGTTAGTGCTTCTGGTCGAAAGTTCACGAACGATCTTTAGGCGCTGTGCCTCCCCTCCTGACAATGTTGCAGTTGGTTGACCGAGAGTTAAATATCCAAGGCCAAGCTTTTCTACGTATTTTAAAGTCGTGTGAATTTTTGGAAAATTTTCAAAAATTTCAATCGCTTCACGACACGTTTTTGACAGCACATCAGCAATCGAGAAGCCTTTAAATCGGATGTCACAGATTGCCGGGTTATAACGACGTCCATTGCAAGCTTCACAAAGTGTAATGGCATCCGGAAGAAAACTCATCGGGACTTTTAAACTGCCGCGACCTTTACACTGCGGACACTGGCCGACTTTATTATTAAAAGAAAAAGCGCTTGCTTTTAGACCTTGCGCTTGAGCATCTGGTGTTAAGGCAAAGACCGAACGGATTTGATCGAAAATTCCTAAGTATGAAGCAGGCACTGAACTTGAACTTTTCCCTGGAGGGCTTTGATCGATTTCAACGAGCGCATCAATCTTATCAAGCCCGGCAATTGTCAGTGTATCAAAACCCTTGCCTTGCTTGTGGTAATACTTAACAAGGCTTTCGTGGACGAGGGAGCTTTTGCCGGCGCCGGAAACTCCGCAAACTACGGTAAAACAATTAAGCGGAATACTGAGGTCAATATTCTTTAGATTATTTGCTGTTGCGCCGCTAATGTCTAGAGTTAGCGGATGTTTTACTTGAGAGTTCTTTTGCTTACTCGGGCGTGATGACAACTCACTTCCAGTATTCATGCGCTTACGAATTGCAGTTGCAGTGGGAGAGGTTTGACTACTTAAAATTTGTTTAAAGCTACCAGTAGCGATAATTTCCCCACCTTCGGCGCCGCCACCTGGCCCCATATCGATAATGTAATCAGCATTACGGATAGTCTCTTCGTCATGTTCGACAATTAAAAGAGTATTACCTTGGTCACGCAGTTTTCTTAAGGTCTCTAGGAGTTTTACGTGATCTTCAAGATGTAAGCCAATCGTAGGCTCATCAAGTACATAGCAAACTCCGCTTAATGGCGAACCCAAAGCGCGAGCAAGTCTTAAGCGCTGGGCCTCGCCTCCAGAGAGAGTCGAAGATTCGCGGTCGAGTGCAAGATAGTCAAGTCCGATATCGGAAATAAGTTTCAGGCGACTCAGTAATTCGAAGATAATTGGGTCAGTGATAGTTTTTAATCGTGCATCAAATTTTAAATTTTTTATCTGCTGATATAATTCTGGCGCGCTGAGCGAGACAAATTGATGAATATTTTTTTGATCAATTTTAACTGCTAGTGCCTCAGCATTCAGTCGCTGCCCAGCACAATCCGGGCAGACTACTTCGCTACGTCGTTTCTCAATCTTTCCGCGCCCTTCACAGGTCAGGCACATTCCACGTCGGCTGCGAAACGAGAACAATAAGGGGTCTGGAGGTAGAAACCCCTTTTTACAGACCGGGCAAGAGCGGTCGAGTGAGCGTGTGCTGGTTGATGCATGCTTATCTCCACAGGCAATTTCAATTGAACCGTTACCTAAGGCTAAACATTGCTCAATCGCTTGAGTTAAAAGTTCAAGATCACAATCATTTACTTTGAGTTGTGCAAGTAGTAGCGAAACCCAGTGAACTTTGTGTCGGTCAAGCCGCAGGCCTTCACTAATGCTTTGGACTTTGCCGTCAATTTTTGCAGCAGTGATGTCAGCTCGTAAGGACCGCGCAAAAAGCTCTGCGTAGTGACCTTTTCTGCCTAGAACAACTGGCGCAAATAAGAATATTCTTTCGTTACAATTGTTCCTCACGAGCTCCTCGGCAATTGCTTGAGCTGAGGTAGTGACGATTGGTTGCAAATGAGTCGGACAATGCTGCGTGCCTACTTTTGCAAAAAGTAGACGTAAGTATTGGTAGAGTTCAGTTGTCGTGGCAATTGTTGTGATGCCCAGTGGTGGGGCTGTTTTTTGAGAGATTGCAATTGTTGGAGGGATATTATCGATGAAATCAACTTCAGGCCGGGTTAATTGCGTTAAAAATTGACGCGCATAAGGAGAAAGACAATCGATATAGCGACGCTGTCCCTCAGAAAAAATTATATCAAATGCCAGGCTAGATTTCCCCGAGCCAGAAGGCCCGGTAATGACATTTAACTTGTTAGTTGGAATTTTTACGGAAATATTTTTAAGATTATGATGCTGCGCGCCAGTGACAGTAAGCTCTGTTGCAGTTTGCGTAATCTGTTTAGCAAGCGCTTTAGTGCTGATTTTTTCACTGAGCTTTTTTGCCTGTAATTTGCTCTGCTGCGTCCCACGCCGCAAAATCTCTAGTGTTTTTGTATTAACAGTTGATCTTAAGAGTTTGTGTAAGTTATCGGCTACAAGTAATTCTCCGCCACTGGCTCCACCGCCAGGCCCAAGCTCGATTAAATAATCACTTGCCCCGATTAGTTGCAAATTATGTTCAATGCAGATCACGCTATGTCCGTAATTAACAAGTGTGCGTAGCGCCTGAATTAAATTTTTTACGTCATGCGGATGTAGGCCAGTTGTCGGTTCATCGAGGATAAATAAAATCGGGTCAGCTTGTGTTTGCGCAAGGTATGAAGCTAATTTTACTCGCTGTGCTTCGCCGCCAGATAAACTATTGAGTGGTTGTCCAACGGTTAGATAGCCTAGGCCAAGTTCAAGCAAGGGGTTAATTAACTTACTGATTGCTTGGGCTGATTCGATCTCGACAGCCGACTTAAAAAATTCAGGAACTTCGGCAAGGGGCAGGCGTAAAATATCTTCGATTGATTTTCCGCCAAGCTTAATCCCCAGCACAATCTCGCGGAAACGCTTACCTTGGCAGCGCTCGCACTCGACAAAAACGTCAGCCAGGAATTGCATTTCAATTTTCAACTGCCCTGCACCTTTGCAAATTGGGCAACGTCCACCATCGACATTAAATGAAAAAGCAGATTTGTTTAGCCCATGCTTGATTGCATCCTGACTAGCTGCAAAGCACTCGCGAATAATATCCCAAGCCTTGGTATAAGTTGCGGCATTTGACCGCGGTGTATTTCCAACCGGCGATTGGTCGACCAAAACAATTTCTGAAAAAATTTCATAGCCACTGATTTGTGAGACTTTATTGCCAGTTGTGGTTTTAGAGATTTCTAAAATTTCACCAGCCCTCAGGCTGCGTACAGGTTCATATAAACAATCATAAAGTAAAGTTGATTTTCCAGAGCCACTGACTCCAGCAACTGCGATTAACTGCTGCAGTGGGATACTAAGACTAATATTTTTAAGATTATGCGCACTGGCACCTTTAATTTTAAGCTGCTCAGACTGCGCTTGGGATAAAGCTGCGTCAGCTAAAATTACTGTGGAGTCTAGATATTGCCCAGTGAGAGATTTTTTTTCACAAGCTAAGTCCTCTGGGGAACCTTGGAAGACAACCTCACCACCATGCAGACCTGACTTAGGACCAAGGTCTATTACGTGGTCAGCTGCTTTGATAATTTCTGTGTCGTGTTCGACTACGAAAACTGTATTATTGCGCTTGCGCAGATTCTTAATGACTTCAATTAATTTTGCTGAGTCAGTTGCGTGTAGACCGATTGAGGGTTCATCTAGGACAAGTGTTGAATTTGTTAATCTGGATCCGAGCAAGGCAGTCAGATTCACACGCTGCATTTCACCACCAGAAAGCGTGCGCGATTGACGGTCGAGTGTCAGATAGTGCAGTCCTACATCTAGCAAGTAGCTAAGTCGGCTAGATACTTCAGCGTGAGCAGATCTTACCGTATCGCTAATTGTCAAAGGTAAAACTAATCGAGTAATCCATTGTTGCAGTTCCTGAATCGAGAGCTTCCAGAGCGCGCCAATTGGCATGCCAGCTAGGCGATAGGCCGCCGCGGTGCTAGTTAACCTCGAACCATTACAGCTGGGACAGAGTTCCTGAGTGCGGTAGCGTGAAAGGAAAACGCGCACATGCATTTTATATTTTTTGCGCTCGAGCATTTTAAACCAGGCATAAATCCCTCTGAAGCCGTGTGCTTTGCGAGTAGCATTAAAAATTAGCTCTCGCTGGGCAGTAGTTAGTTCATGCCAGGGAGTAGTGATTGAGATTTTTTGTTCAGCGCAGAATTTTTTCAGCGCACTAAATTCCCGGCGCGTTGCGGGACTAGACCAACAGGCAAACGCTCCCTCTGCAATACTTAGGGTCGTATTCGGCACGCAGCGTTTAGGATCAATCACTAAGACGTGCCCAAAACCTTTACACTCTGGGCACGCCCCGAGTGGACTATTAAAGGAAAAAAGTGAAGGTTTGGCGTTTTGAAAAATTTGTTCACAACTTTCGCAGCGAGCGATTTGAGAAATATTTTCAATGTGCCAGCTAGCTTTTTCTTGAGCATAAAAAAGCTGAGCTTGGTTGTGACCTAGTTTATAGGCTTCGGCGATGCTGTTACGAATCAGGGTTAGGTCTTGGGCTTTAGGCTGTGGATAGCGTGAGGCAATAACTGTGATTTTTTTCGACTCGAGCCTAAAGTTACTGTTGTCAATTTGATCAATTGATAAAATTTCCTTTTGTGTCACATAAAAGAAACGACTGTAGCCTTGTAATTGGAGGGCATTTTTGATTGCTTCAATGTTACTAAATGACTTGAGGTCAATATTAAATCCGATTGCAAGTAACACTGTCTTTTCTTTTTCTAGTTGATCAATCACATGCCCTGCAGCACTTGCTGGAGTGTGAATTTTAACTTCCCGTTGACAGCTTTCGCAGTAAGCTGTGCTGAATTCAGCAAAAACAACTTTTAAATAATCATTGATTTCTGTTACTGAACCCACAGTCGAGCGCGAATTATTGATGCGATTGCGTTGTTCAAGTGCTAATGCTGGCCTCACCCCACTCATTGAGTCGAGATCGGGTTGATGGAGCCGGTCTAAGAACTGCCTTGTATAGGGACTGAAGGTTTCAATGTAGCGCCTAGCGCCTTCAGCATAAATAGTGTCGAAGGCCAGAGTTGACTTGCCTGATCCGGAAACACCTGTAATCGCTACAAAAGTATTATGTGGAATCTCGAGGTTTAATTCTTTAAGATTGTTTTCACGGACACCACGTAGAATTAAAGTGTTAGCTAAGTTTTGTTGTTTTGCTGATGACATCTGAGTGATTGAAAATAGCTTGGCTGACAAAGCAGAGCAAGGCTGGAACAGTAAAAGATTTATGAAAATTTTAATTAGCGGAGCATCGGGATTTATTGGCCAGAGGTTAGTTAAGATGCTTACTGAGTCAGGACACGATGTTGCGCGACTTGGGCGCGGGACTACCCGACCAATTCATACACAAGACTTTGTATGGAATATCGAGACTGGGACTTGTAGTTTAAAGTCGCTAGATGGATTTGACGCAGTGATTAATCTTGTCGGGGAAAGTGTTGCCGCCAGGCGTTGGACTAGCGCTCAGAAAAAGCGCTTGGTCGATAGTCGAATTCAATCAACAGCACTGTTAGCCAAGCTTTTCAAGGCAAGTGCTATTCCACCAAAAATATTTTTATCGGCTTCAGCAGTTGGAGTTTATGGCAATCGTGGTGATGAAAAATTGACTGAATTAAGCTCTCCCGGGATAGGTTTCCTTGCGGTCTTGGCTCAAACCTGGGAACAGTCGGCGACTTTGCATGACTCGAGAATACGACAAGTTCTTATGCGTTTTGGAGTAGTGCTTGATCCTGCTGGTGGTGCACTGAGTAAAATGCTTCTCCCATTTAAACTTGGGCTTGGTGGTACGCTTGGCTCGGGGCGGCAGTACTTCAGTTGGATTAGTTTAGCAGATGCTTGCCGGGCGATTGTTTTTTGTCTTGAAAACCAAAAAATTTCTGGACCAGTAAACATTGTTGCTCCAGATGCGGTGACTAATAAAGAGTTTACAGCAACGCTCGGGAAGGAGTTACAGCGCCCAACGATTTTCAAGCTACCAAGTTTAGTGCTTAAAATTGTGCTTGGTGAAATGGCAGAAGCATTACTGCTGAGCAGTCAGCGCGTTTATCCAGAAAAACTTATTGGCGCAGGATTTGAATTTAAGCACGCAAAGCTCGTAGACTGTATCAAGTTGAAAGTTGAGGAGTAAGATTTTTCAGCTTGCTTCAAGCGAGAGCGCCTGCGCGAAGCTAACAATTCTTCGAATTAAAGAATTGTATATTGAAAATGCGCGTTTTGGCTCCCGATCGTTTAACTGAGTATAGAGCGTATGCTCATACGGGGTGGGAACATGAGTGGTCTGTGGAATTTTAATCCCCAAACCGCTAAGCCGCTCGCTGGCAATTAATACCAAAAGCGCTTCGTCTGTAATATTTTTACTTTTCAAATCACTTAATCCCTTCAAAACAAGATCGCCCCCGGGGAGCAGATTCAAGGAGACTTTAGATGAATTACTTTGCATTATGCACTAAGCTCTAGAACTATTTTCTTTAAGCGCGCTTCAAGGTCAACGGGGTTGAGTGCGGGGTAGCGAATCAAATTTGGCTTGATCTGTTCAAAATACTCACTGAGCTTTTGTGGATTAACTTTGCCTTTTTTAACAAACTCTCTAACATCAGATAAATCGTGTTGATGGCCACGCTCAATCTTTGCTAGAGCTTGTCCGTAGAAATCATAGTGATAAAATTCTACTTGGCCACTACGGGCAATAAACTCACTGCGCTCTTGCCAGCCGGGCAGAGCTGGCACAAAGTCATCCGGTGCAGCCAATTCTACATTAATTAAGAGTTCATCCTTTAATGTTGCAATTCTTTGAAAGACTCCTGGTGGTTCAGGATCCAGTTTAATATCGATATCAATAGTCTGATTACGTATACCTAATAATAGCGCGGTTGAACCTCCGACAAAGTAGACCCTTCCAGGCCCAGAGCTTGATTTGCCAATAGCCTCAATAAAGGCTTGAAGTTTTTCTTTTGTGACAGCATCGCGCATAGCTAAATATTAACTTTTGTTGGTTAATTTGTAAATGCTGTGTAACTGGATTGTCGAGTGAAATTTACTTCTCAACAATTTCAATGATGTTGCCTGTTGGGTCAGATAAAAAAGTAGAGCGCCAGCCTTCCCGACGCTCTTGTAGCTCGCCCAATGCACTTGCATCTTCCCGCACAAATGCCAGGTGCGCAGGCTCTTGGCTAGGTAGCACTAGCGTTAATTTAACATTCTCAAACTGCAATACTGCACGCTGCAAATCTTGATATTGAACTTCACAGGCATAGCTTGTCGTGTACCAGTTAAGGGCAGCTTTTAAATCTGCAACATTAATGGCGATATGATGAATTGTATCCAGGGTTTTCATGGCTTAAAATAATCACATTCTTTGGTTATTGGACAGCTTTCGCAAAGTGGATTTCGCGCCTTGCAAACGCGCCGTCCGTGAAAAATAAGCACGTGAGAAAACTTACACCAATCTTTAGGCGCTAAAAGCTTATTGAGGATTGCCTCAATTTTTACAGCATCTTCCGTCTGGCAGATACCGAAGCGATTACATAAGCGTGTCACGTGAGTATCGACAGGCAATCCAGGCTTGCTGAAAGCATTCCCTAAAATAACATTTGCAGTTTTTCGCCCAACACCAGGGAGTTTGACGAGCTCCTCCATCGTATCGGGGACTTTGTTGCCATGTTCCTTGATAATTGCAGTCATAGCGCCGCGAATACTTTTTGCCTTATTCTTGTAAAATCCAGTTGAGCGAATGAGCTTTTCTAATGTAGCTGGAGTAGCCTTGAGATAATCCTCAGGTTTTTTAAATTTCTTGAATAAGTCTGCTGTCACAAGATTGACCCTGACGTCGGTGCATTGTGCCGAGAGGATTGTCGCTACGAGTAATTCGAGAGAATTTTTATAATTTAATTCACACTTGGCATCGGGGTGCAATTTTTTTAGTGCGCGATAGATTGAATTAATTTTTTTACCATTCTTTGTATTCATGATTTATCTTGAAAATATTTACCTATACGCGCACAGTCAAAAGTATTCAAAATCTGTTCGGCAGTAGCACCTGCCTTCTGCGCCATGGCGATACCCCAACGCACATGAGTGATTTGATTGAGTGCATGCGCATCAGGGCAAATCGCTAAAATTAGTCCGCGCTCTAACCCACGCTTGGCAAATGACCAGTCTAAATCAAGTCGCCGCGGGTTAGAATTAATTTCAATGACAACTTTATTTGCAATGCAAGCATCAATAATTTTATCAAGATCAATCTGATAACCTTCGCGTTCGAGTAGAAGTCTGCCTGTGGGGTGCCCAAGAATTGTTGTCGCTGGATGCTCAATTGCACGAATCACGCGTGCGGTCATTTCGGCCTTAGCAAGGTTAAAACGTGAATGCACTGAGGCAATCACGAAATCAAAATTCTTTAAAAACTGATCACTATAGTCAAGCGACCCATCAGCTAGAATATCTGATTCGATGCCTTTAAAGATCTTGAAATCTCTGTTTGCGGCGTTTAGTTTTTCAATTTCGTGATGCTGAGCTTGGACTCGAGCTTCAGCCAAGCCGCCAGCATAGGCGGCACTTTTTGAGTGATCGCTGATGCCTAGGTATTGATAGCCTTGTTGGGCGAGGTAAGCTGCTAAGCTTACTAAACTGTCTTCACCGTCTGAATAAATAGAATGCACGTGGAGAATGCCACGCAGGTCTTGGACTTGAACTAAAGACTTAAATTCTTCCTCCAGTTTTTGGGCCTTAGATTTCCGTGTTAAATATTCTTGGGCACTAAGACTATAAAAAACTACAGGAGTTTGACTGCTGAGGGCATACTGCAGGGCTGAAGCTGATTTAGTTTTTAAGTTTAATTCTGGTAATTCCTGTAACAAAGTCTCCAGTGCATCGAGCTTCAGATCGGTTGCAAATTCGAGTTTAGTGTAGGTTGTTTCGCGACTTTCGAGCTCGCCAATTGGAAGTAAATCAAAATTCTTATTTTTCAATACAGTTTCAATTGCCGTAGCAATGCTGCAGGCTTCTGAAATTAAGAGTTTACCGCGATTTTCTTTCAACATCGCAATATTTGTCAGTAACTCTGCCTCAGATTTTTCGGAAAAACCTTTAAGCTTTTGAACTAGACTTTTTTTGCAAGCTTGCTCGAGATCTTCAATGTTTTGGATGCAAAGTTCGCTGATTAAGAGCTTGATTTTCTTCGGACCAAGTCCTTTAAGTCGCATTAGCTCTTTAATTTCTGGCGTATATTGCTTTGCTAGCTCAACTAAGTAGGGCATTTTGCCGGTCTCAATTAAGCTCAAAATATTTTCCGTTAAAGCTGGGCCAAAACCTTTAAGTTTCTTTTCGCTGAGATTTTTAATCAGTTCAGCAATTGTTGGTTGCGGAGTTTGAGCTTCAAGTAAGGCTGCCGCTTGCGACCACGCACGAACTTTAAAGATGTTTTCTCCCTCAAGCTCAAGTAGCTCCGCTACTTGTTTAAGAGAGAAAATGATCTCGGAAAGATTTATACCCACGTTAGGAAACGATGAAACTCAGGCGTATCGCCGTGAACAGTTTTTAAGTAATAGTCTTTAATTTGTTTGGTGATGGGGCCAACTGTGCCAGTGCCAATTGCGCGGTCATCAATTGAGCGAATCGGCACAACTTCAGCTGCCGTTCCCGTAAAGAAAGCCTCTTCGGCTTCAAAAGCCTCATCCAGTTTAAGTTGCTTTTCTACGATGCTATAACCTAAGTGTTTTGCGATTTGAATTACGGAGTCTCGTGTTATTCCCGGGAGGATCGTCCCTAGGCTTGGCGTATAAAGAGTATTTTTCTTGATGATAAAGAAATTTTCACCTGGGCCTTCAGCAATATTACCTTGAAAATCCAAAAATAGGGCTTCGTGGTATTTAGTGCCTTCAACTTCCTGAGAGGCGAGAATACTGTTGATGTAGTTACCGGCAATTTTTGCATCAGCAATTGAACTACGGGGGTCAATCCGAATATATTTACTGACTTTAAGATCAACCTGATCGTGCGGGAGATAAGCGCCCCAAGGCCAACAGATCATCGAAACATCTCGGGTGGCTCCACGTGGATTTAAACCCATCTTACCTGAACCGTAATAGGCAATCGGCCGAATATAAGCTTCTTTAACTTCGTTTTTCCGGATCAAGTCACAAGCTGCTTGCGAGAGTTCTTCTGTCGAATAGGGAATCGTAAGCTTAATCGAATTTGCAGAATAAATTAAGCGCGTCATGTGTTCGCGTAAGCGAAAAATTGCAGGACCACGCTCAGTATTGTAGCAACGCACACCTTCAAACACGGAAGTGCCGTAATGCAGGGCGTGAGTTAAGATGTGAACTTTCGCGTCCTCCCAGGGAATAAAATTACCGTTAAGCCAAATTAACTTTGTACTATTCATGCAACCACCTTTCCGTTCTTGATTTGCAGGCCTTCATGCTTTAATAATTTTTCTTTTATACCTACACCGCAGGCAAAGCCAGTCATTTTGCCAGTGCTACCCACGACACGGTGGCAAGGAATTACTAATAGTAATGGATTTTTGTTTAACGCATTTCCAACTGCCCGAGCTGCTTGAGGTTTTTTGACCATTTTTGCCAGTTCTCCGTATGTAATAACTTTCCCAGCTGGTATCATTTTAAGTTTACTAAATACTGTTTTTTGAAATGGAGTAAATTGGGCATCGATCGGGAGTTTTTTTACTGGGCTAAAATTCCCCTGCTGGAAAGCCTTAAATGCAGTGTCAATTTGTTTGCCTAATTTTGTATTTGGGAGTTTTGAAAGAGTTTGTTTGGGCTTCACCGCGGAAACTGATTTAATCCCGCGCGCAGTTATTTCAATGTAAAACTTGCCAGTGGGTGAGGAGACTGCGAATGTTTGAGTTGATATGTTTTTCATAGTCCTTACTCCTAGTTTGAATTATACGATACACCCGCGACGCGGGAGATTGCCACGACCGCTAACACGGCCTCGCAATGACACGTCGTGCGAGAGGATTTCAGTTTTGAAAAAGACGAGGCGCGGAAATTTTTCAGGATTTCCAATGTATTGTAATACATGAAATCTGAAAAAATGTTCTGCAACGAAGTATTTTTCCAAAATTGGAATCCTTTTTAGAAGGCAAAACATAGTTGAATTATCGCCTGCTGCTCCAGCGCATGCGCCTTGGGTGAGCCTGTTGCAGGGCTTGCACTAGCTGAGCGCTTTACTGTGCGCACAGTTTTATCACCTGCTAAACGGTCTAAGAAAGGCTTCACAAAAAATAGCGCACCCATATTTGCTGGCTCTTCTTGGACCCAGACAATTGAATTAGCTCTAGTGTAGCGGTCTAGTTCGATGCGTAACTCTTCCTCTGGAAAGGGGTAAAGTTGTTCGAGGCGGACAATTGCCACGCGGCGATCGTCACGTTTGCGACGCTCTTCTGTTAGTTCGTGAGAGATCTTGCCTGAGCAGATCAGCACGCGCTCTGCTTCAAAATGCTCTGCATCTCCAATTACCGTCTGAAACTGTCCATTTTCAAGTTCACTTACGGGAACAGTTGCTGGAGCTGCTCGGAGCATGCTCTTAGGCGTCATGACAATCAGTGGTTTTCTCCAAGGGCGTTTAACTTGTCTTCTCAACAAATGAAAGTGCTGGCCGGCATTAGAAGGCACGCAAACCTGCATATTATCCTCGCCGCAAAGTTGTAGGAAGCGTTCAAGTCGGGCACTTGAATGCTCTGGGCCTTGCCCTTCAAACCCATGCGGGAGAAGTAAGACTAAACCAGAAAGTAATCCCCATTTGTCTTCACCTGCCGAGAGAAACTGATCGATGATGATTTGCGCACCATTTACAAAGTCGCCAAATTGAGCTTCCCAGCAAACAAGGGCCTCTGGGTAGTCACGACTAAATCCGTATTCGAAGCCAACAGCAGCGGCTTCAGAAAGTTGGGAATCGTAGACTGCAAAGCGGGACTGGTTATTGTTTAACTGGCGCAGCCCAATATATTCTTGATTTGTTTTCATGTCGTATTGGACGGCATGACGATGGTTAAATGTACCGCGGCGACTATCTTGACCGACAAGACGCACTGGATGGCCTTCAAGTAGTAATGATCCAAAAGCAAAAAGCTCAGCTGCTCCCCAGTCCACATTGCGTTTGCCTTGAGACATTTCAATGCGTTGTTCCAGAAGTTTTAAGACCTTCGGGTGGCAGTTGAAATTCTCAGGCGTTTTACAAATCGTATTGGCAATTTGCTGAATTGTCTCCAGCGCTACTCCGGTACGTGCCTCATATTCTTTTTTATAGATGCCACCTTCATAGCCGTTCCAGTATTCAGGGAGCACAAAGTAGGTGGGCTTTTCTTTATAAGTTCTGCCCTCGTCAAGGTCATGGCTATAGACTGTGGTAATTTCTTCTTCAATCTTGGCAAGCTTCTCTTTGGTGTAGCCAATTTGCTCAGCATAGATTTTATAAAGTTGTGGACGCTTCTTTAGCGCCTCATAGAGCACTGGAGAAGTTGCTGTCGGGTCGTCGGCTTCGTTGTGTCCGTATTTGCGATAACCAATCGAATCAATCAGCACGTCATCTTTAAATTCATGACGGTAATTAAACGCAAGCTCGGCAACACGCACCGCTGCATCAACTTCTTCACCGTTCACGTGAAAAATTGGTGCGGGCAGTCGTTTCATAGCGTCAGATGCGAAGCGTGATGAATGCAATGAACTTGGCACTGCAGTGAATCCCATTAAATTATTAGTAATGATCTGAATTGTTCCGCCGATGTTAAAGCCACGGAGTTGAGCAAAGTTTAATGTTTCAGCAGTAATCCCTTGGCCAGCAAAGGCAGCGTCTCCATGTAGAATAATGCAAAGGACTTTCTCGTGCTTAGTATCGTGGAGGCGCTCCTGGCGCGCGCGCGCACGTCCCATGATTACAGGATTGACTGCTTCAAGATGGCTGGGATTTGAAGAAAGATGCACACGGATAGTTTTGCCATCGGGCGTTTCGTAGACTCCGTTTGCGCCGCGATGATACTTTACGTCACCACTACCAAGCACACTTTTGGGGTCAACATCTTCAAAATCTGCAAAAATCTTTGCAGGAGAAGAACCGAGGCAGTGTGAAATGACTGTTAAGCGTCCACGGTGCGCCATCGCAATCATCGCAATATCGTAATTGGCTTCAGCGGCAAGTGTGAGAATGCGATCCATTATTGGAATAATTGCAGCGCTACCTTCGAGTGAGAAACGTTTGGCCGCAACATAACGTGTATGCAAAAACCCCTCGAAAAGTTCTGCTGAAGCAAGTCGCTTAAGCACCCATTCTCTATTTTTTGGGGAAGCTTTTGTGTTCTCTAGTTCGTTAGTAATCCACTCGACTCGATCGCGAAACGGGATGTGCATGAACTCAGCACCGATCGGGCCACAGTAGATCTTCTCGAGTCTTTCTCTCTCGGAAGGATCGATTTTTAATTCGGCAATATCAGGATGTGTAATCGGTTCTAAACGATTGAAATAATCAAGATTTGCTTTGAGGTATCCCCAGGATCGGTATGCAGTTAGAGCTGTATTTTTCGACATAAGTATTAAAAAACAAACAAAATTTAAGCGGACTATAAGTATTAAGGATATGCCGACAAGTCAAATTTTACTTAATTTGGCTGGTATACCTATTGCCAAAAGTTTTCTTGGGTAAAGAAACTTTCGCCAACGCGGTTGTATGTATTTGTCCAGTAAAATTAGTTTACTGGACGGTTAGGGATTGCCGTATGAAGCTAGACTGTTTTGCTCTAAGAACGTTGGTTAGCTGGAAGAATATTCTTACGCAGGCGAATTGAAACCGGAGTAACTTCAATAGATTCGTCGTCGCGGATGAATTCAATCGCAAGCTCAATATTCATTGGCTGAACTGGACTTAAAAGCACGTTATCATCTTTTCCGGATGCACGGACGTTGGTCAATTTCTTAGTTTTACAAGGATTGACGTTAAGATCGTTATCACGGTTATGCTCACCGACAATCATGCCTTCATAGACAGGAACGCCAGGAGGAACAAAGAGCACTCCACGCGGTTCGAGATGGAAGAGGGCATAAGGAATCGTATCACCATTACGGTCGGAGACAAGTGAGCCAGTCACACGGCTTGGAAAATCACCCCGGAATTCTTCATAGCCGAGTAAATATGAGTTCATAATTCCTGTGCCACGTGTGTCGGTTAGAAATTCAGTGCGATAACCGATTAAGCCACGTGAAGGCACAGAAAACTCAACACGCACGCGTCCAGTGCCGTGATTGATTAAGTTGAGCATGCGTCCTTTACGGATTGATAGTTTTTCGGTGACAACCCCGATAAACTGCTCATCGGCATCGATAAAAAGATGCTCAATCGGTTCGTGTTTTTGTCCGTTAATTTCTCTATAGATAATCTGCGGCTTGCCGATCGTAAGCTCGTAGCCTTCACGGCGCATAGTTTCAACGAGAATTGCCATTTGGAATTCGCCGCGCCCTTTGACCGTAAAGCTTTCGCTGCCAGCTACCTCTTCAACGCGGATAGCAACGTTATGTAGCGCTTCTTTTTGTAAGCGTTCTAGAATCTTGCGAGATTGCACAAATTTTCCTTCACGTCCGGCAAGCGGGGAGGTGTTAGGCCCGAAGGTCATTGACATCGTCGGCTCGTCAACTGTGACGCGGGGCAGTGCTTTTGGGTTTTCTTTAACGCAGACAGTATCGCCAATTTCAGCATCTTCAATGCCAGAAAGAACAATTACGTCTCCAGGATGAGCTGCTTGACTTTCGCGAAAAGCAACACCTTCGTAGGTTTGAATTTTTGAGACGCGTAAAGGGACGATATCTCCGTGCTTATTTAAGCAGACAAGCTGATCGTTTACCTTAGCACTACCGTTATAGACGCGTCCGATCGCAAGTCTCCCAAGATAGTCAGAGTAGCCGATATTGATCACTAGCATCTGAAAAGGTTCACTCGTGTCGTATGTTGGAGGTGGAACGGTTTGGATAATTGCTTCAAATAATGGTCTGAGGTCCGAACTCTCATCAGTCAGAGATTTTTTCGCCATGCCTTCGCGACCAATTGCATAGAGTACGGGAAAATCGATTTGATCTTCATTTGCATCGAGATCGATAAAGAGATCGTAAATTTCATTTAAAACTTCTTGAGGGCGAGCATCTTGCCGGTCGATCTTGTTAATCACAGCGATGATTGGCAATTTTGCTTCAAGTGCTTTACGCAGCACGAAACGAGTCTGTGGTAAGGGTCCTTCGGAACTATCAACCAGCAGAATTGCCCCATCTACCATTTTTAACGCCCGCTCTACTTCACCTCCGAAATCAGCGTGTCCAGGAGTATCGACAATATTAATTTTAATGTCACCGTAACGAATCGAACAGTTTTTTGCGGCAATCGTAATCCCGCGTTCGCGTTCTAGATCCATCGAATCCATTAAGCGTTCAGCAACATCTTGGTTTTCTCGGAATGTTCCGCTTTGGCGTAAGAGATGATCGACAAGTGTGGTTTTGCCATGGTCGACGTGAGCGATGATGGCAATATTACGGATCTTATTGTTTTGTGCAGTTGTACTCATAGGAGCGGGGGGTCATATTGAATTATTTGGATTCTGGCAAGTTCCATGCTGCAATTGCCACAACTGTCAGTTGTGCGATGCAACCGACAAGAAATGAGAACATTGCGATTGTAAGACCGCTGGATGATTGAGTAAAAACTCCATAACCAAGCACAATCAATAGACTTAGCACCATAGCAATCACGCCATAGGTCATATTTTTTGTTTTTCCAGCCGCAATATTTAATCCTTCGTAATAGTTAGCTAGCGCTGCAGAGAGTGGTAAACAGAAACAAATCCACAGCGAATTGACGCCTTGTTTGGCTAATTCTGGCTCAAGCCCTGAAATGTCTTCAAACCAAAGACGGGCAAGGGGACTGATTAAAAACAGTAAAAATCCTAAAGTCGTATAAAAACCGATCCAAAGTGTGAAGCGACGAATTGCAGGTCGTGACTCAGGATAGCGCGCTAGGGCAATAATTAATTCGCAGAGGGAAACGCCAAATGAGCGAAAAATAAAAAGCGGACTTCCTGCAGCGGCCCAAACAGCTAAAGAATTAATTGCATCAGGCATGCGCGTTACCGCAGCTGCTGTAACGGGTCGCGACATGATCCAAATAATAGTTCCAATGGCCAAGGGCATATAGAATTTCATGAAAGAGTTAAATGACAGCTTATCGGTCTCGGCCGTATGGGAGTCAGGGAGGGTTGCTGCAATTGGCCGAGAGTAATACACAACGTAAAGCATTTCGCAGACAACGCCGCAGGAAAGTGCCAAGCCAATCATCATGCTGCCATTAATTAATTCAGGGAAAGTTTTTTCTAGGAGAATACAGGCAACGCAAGCTAGCGTCCCGGCAAGTAGACGCACGAATGTTCCCGCGCCAATTGCCCGGGTTTTCCCTGTATAAATCAAGACCCCTTGATAGAAGCGTCGGATTGCAATCGACCAGGTCCAAGGAATCAATACGATTAAGGCTGTTTGCGTTAGATCGTAGAGCTCATCAGGTGTTGCGATCAGATGCTCTGAGACAAATCCATAGAATGGTTCGAACGAAATTAAGATATGCAGCGCTGTGAGGCTTCCACCAATCCACATCGTGTAGCGAAAAACTTTGTGTAATGCGTCTTTGTTTACGCAAAGCGCTGTCGAGGCTGAAAGTAGCGCAATCACTGGGGCTTCAATCGTCATCGCAATCGGTAGGGCAATTCCTCCGGCAGCCGCGATATGTATTTTAGGATCAGCTAAATACGAAAGTGCAAAAGTAATTAAGGGAAATTCTAAGCCCATCATTAGCCAACTTAGCGCCATGGGAATCCAAACTGGAATGATTTCAGCAATCGTAGTTGGAGGTTTTTTGAAGTGGAGCATTAGCGTTAGCGGTTAAGAATTAAAAGAACCAAGAGCCCTAACCCAATTCGGTAGAATGCGAATGGTTTCAAGGAATGGGTGGAGAGGAATGTGATTAAAAAGCGAATTGCAAAGATTGAAACAATAAATGCGGTGATAAACCCAGTTGCAAAAATAATCAGATCATTGGCACTCAAAAATTCCCGGTGGCTCACCAGGTCATAAACGGAAATTACTGAAATAATAGGCACTGCAGCGAAAAATGAAAATTCTGCTGCAGTTTTACGATCAAGCCCTGCCAGTATGCCGCCAACAATTGTACTTGCTGCGCGAGACATTCCCGGCCAGAGCGAGAAACACTGAAACAACCCAATATAGAAAGCTTGATGATAAGTGATGTGATCAAGGCTTGCGGTGCGACTCCGATGCTTTGTTTGTTCAACCGCAAGCATTAAGATTGCACCTGCAATTAAGCCAATCGCCACAACGAGTGGGTCGAAAAGCAGTTTAATCTCTTTGCGTAAAAGATAACCGATCACTAGTGCTGGCATCGAGCAAATGCAGAGCAACAGTAGTGCGCGAACCCCACTGAATGTATTGGAGCTTAAGGAATTTTCACTTGATAACTTGAGGTTAAATAAGGACCGAAAACGGTCTTGATAGAGCACAATCACTGCAAGGATTGCTCCGAATTGGATTGCGACTTCGAATACATCAGCAAATTCACCAGTAAAGTTAAGCGAATTACCGCAAAGAATTAAGTGTCCAGTGCTTGAGACTGGAATAAACTCAGTTAGTCCTTCGACTATTCCCAAGATAGCGGCTTTTAGGATATCGGTTAACATCTGCAGATTTTTAACATAGGAACGAGTTTCACACACGTATGGATTTAAGTTTTAACCCAGTTGAGTTGATCTTGCACATCGATAAGCACTTGCAAGAAGTTGTTAATTTTTGTGGTCCCTGGACCTACGTAATTCTTTTCTTGGTGATTTTTTGTGAAACAGGATTGGTGGTCACACCTTTCTTGCCTGGCGATTCATTACTTTTCGCAATTGGAGCGCTTGCGGGGATTTCAGTTTTAGATATTAAAATCGTGATTCCACTTTTGTTTGTTGCTGCAGTTGTTGGTGACGCTGTAAATTATAGCATTGGTCGCTATCTTGGTCCTGCCGCATTTGATCATCCTAAATTAAAACCTTTCTTAAAGCCGCAATACTTACGTAAGACCGAGGAGTTTTATGAACGCTACGGTGGCAAGGCAATTGTGATTGCCCGCTTCGTTCCGATCGTTCGAACACTCGCGCCATTTTTAGCTGGCGTAGGTAAGATGAACTATAAGAAGTTCTCTTTTTACAATATATCTGGTGGGGCTGTTTGGGTACTCTCGCTGACAATCGCAGGCTATTTATTTGGTGAATTGCCGATCGTAAAAAATAATTTTGGTCTTGTCGTGATTGGTATTATTATCGTCTCTGTGATGCCAGCTGTGTTTGAGTATATTAAGGCATCTCGTGAGGCACGAACGGCTTAGTAGAAGATGAAACGTATTCTCGAACCTGAATTAATGGAAGATTTAGCGCAAGCCTCGGCATATCACTATGCTAATTTCAGTGAATCGCATGGTCGCAGAGTTGAAATCTTTAAGCAGTGTTTCCCAGGGGTAAAATTAGACAAAAAGGTTCTAGATTTAGGTTCTGGCTCAGGCGATGTGTTGTTTCGATTTGTCCGAGCGTTTCCTGAGGCAGGCTTTATTGGCGTTGATGGTTCAAGGGCAATGCTTGATATTGCAAACTCTGAGATTGAGAAGGATGCAGATTTGCTACGCAGAGTTACTATGCATTTAGCGACCATTCCTTCGCCAAGTATCCCTAGATTCCCCTATCAATTAGTGATGAGTCATAGCTTGTTGCATCACTTGCACGACCCACAAGTGCTTTGGGATACCGTCAGAACATTTACACCGAGTGGCGGGGCTATTTTTATTGCTGATTTGCAGCGCCCAGCTTCCGTTGAAGCAGCAGAAAAAATTGTCGAAGAATTATCTGCTAATGAACCTGAGGTGCTTAAACGAGATTTTTTTAATTCGCTTTGTGCTGCTTTTGAGCCAGAGGAAATTTATGAACAACTTTGTAAAAGTGGGCTCGAGCATCTAAAGATTGAAGCAGTTGGGCCAATCCACCAAGTCGTCTATGGCAGGCTCGGATAAAGAATAATTCGCGAAGGTGCGGCATCTGTCTTGAAGTGGGGGATTTGGATTGCAACCAAGTAATTCCCATCTTTAATGCTTTCAGGCACGTAAACCATTTCTGTAATTGTGGCATCCCTGCGTTCACCTGAGGTAAGCTCTCTTACCCCTGGAAGTACATTCCAAAAAATTCGATGATTACTGAGTAGTCCCTGATCGGCAGCACGATCGACTGAGGGGAGATCCACTAAGAGATGTCTTACTTTACGCTCAACGATAAACTGCATGGCCTCATTTGTGAAAAATGGCGCAGCTTGAATGCTGTAGTTGCGCGAACATTTCGTTTGGTCGTTAGGCTGTGTGCGGATGATCAGTGCCGAGGTAGTAGCCTCTGAGTTTAAAGCGTCCTCCAATTGTTGACGAGTGATTAAGCGGTCGTCAGCTTCAATTGTTGGCAAATAATGCTCAACTGTTGTTGTCTCGGGAGTTACAGAAATTAATTTAGCGTTAAAAGTTAAGTCTAGGCCGAGCACATCACAGATGGGAATTGCGTCTGAGAGGAGATGCGCAATACTTTCAGTGTGGGTGCCATTGCAGTGCGTAGTTAAGCTATATTGCTCGCAATTGAGGTAGCCACCACGACTAACTGAAGCGATGAAATTTTCTGCTTGAAGTGGTCGAGCGGTTGCGAGCTCGGCCCCATAAGCATTGGGTTGCAGACCGTTGAAATAAAGTGGAATTGAAATTTCAATTCCCTCGCGCAACTGACGATCGCTTAAAATTCCTTTTGCATCTGGGCTACTCACTCAGACAGCCTTTTGAGGAGGCTCCATTACTGCGTTACAAGCCTGACAAGTGCGTTTTGTGGAATCACTATAAAAGCGCTCGAACACTGGAGGTAATTGCGTAACGATATTTGTCAGATGAAAATATTCATCGTGCAACTTGGTATTGCATTTTTCACAGTACCACTGCACGCCATCATCTTCATCCTCCGCACGCTTGCGTTCAATCACCAGACCGATTGTGTTTGGACCGCGCTGTGGTGAGTGGGGAATGCGTGGAGGTAATAAAAACATCTCGCCCTGCTTAATCTGAATATCACGAGGTTTGCCAGCTTCGATAATCTTAAGGACAATGTCGCCCTCAATTTGATAATATAACTCTTCACCTTCATTGAAATGATAATCTTTGCGGGAATTTGGTCCACCAACAATCATGACAATAAAATCTGTGTCTTTGTAAATTGTTTGGTTGCCAACCGGAGGTTTGAGGAGATGACGATTCTGGTCAATCCATGTGGTTAGATTAAATGGCTGCAACATAAATCCCTCCCTTGTTTAGAGGCTTGAGTTTAACAGGAAACGTTAATGGAAATCAATGCTCATGGGGAAACAAGAAAGAGATGAATTTTTTGGTAATTAAATTTACTCACACGAGGTTTAATTACGATGCACTCACAGTGCAGAAGTACGGCCGCCGTCAACCGGGATACTAACACCTGTAATGTAACTTGCTTGAGGAGATGCTAGGAAGGCAATCGTCGCGGCAATTTCTTCAGGCTTACCGAAACGCCCCATTGGAATTTCTAACTGCATTTCACTTTCAATCAGCGCTTCACTGACCGATCGTTTTTCGGCTTTGTTCTTAATCAGTGCTGTTAAGCGGTCAGTTGTGGTTGCTCCAGGTAAAATATTATTTACAGTGATACCATAACGCGCAACTTCCATGGAGAGCGTCTTTGACCAACTTGCCATCGCGCCGCGTATTGTGTTTGAGACTCCAAGCCCAGGGATTGGCTGCTTGACTGAAGTTGAAATGATATTAATGATTCTTCCGTAATTTGCAGCACGCATTCCGGGGAGTAAGCGTTGGACTAAGCTGTGGCTACAAAGTAAATGCGTTTCAAAGGCGCTTTTAAAAGCATCAAGCTCAGCATTTAGAATTTCACCAGCTGCGGGTCCACCGGCATTATTAATTAAAATTTCAATCGGCTTGGCAAAGAGATTTGCGTTTGCGCTAAGTGCCGTTTGTAGAATTTCTACTTTAGTTAAGTCGGCGGTGATGTAGTGATGCCCGGTGCCTGGGAGTTCGCGCAGCGTTTGCTTTAAAGTTTCTTCACTGCGTGCAAGTAAAATAACCTCGCAGCCAAGACTGGCCAGTTCAATTGCTGCAGCTTTGCCTAGTCCTCGCGACCCGCCACAGACTAGTGCTCGCTTTCCCTCAAACCGATATTGATTACTGCTCATAAGTGTATATAAATCCTAAGCTGCGCTCTATTGTAGCTGGTAGTTTGGGTAGTTGCGAGCGCGGAATAAAGAGAGTTGTGATACTCATTAAATCTTTGAACACACGATGCGCTTCAATTGTTTTTATCAAATAGTCATAGCCTGAGGACCCTCCAGTGCCAGGCTTGGATCCGACCATGCGCATGACCATTAGCGCGTGGCGGTAACGCCAATGTGCCAATTCTCCGTCAATTCGCGAAACAGCTTCTAAAACTTTAAAGGGTAAGTGCACGATGGGCTCATCGCGGTAGAGAGAAATAAACAGTGCCGCAAGCATCGCACGGTAGGAGAATTTGCGGTTTCCAGCTGTAACTTCTTGATTGTGAGCATTTTCATCGAGTACGGTTGCAAACTGTCGGTTGATTTCAGTAATCCGCTTAAGGCGGATTTCTTTTTCATATCCAGCACATTTTTGTATTTCACACATTTCCTGCTCAACTAAAGACTTTGTTGCCTGCGCGAAAGCATCAACAAAAGAATAATCCTTAGATTTAATGAAGGGCATGCGCTCGAGCCAGGTTTCAATCACCGTAAAAAGTGTTGGGGCACTTTCTGCATCTGCGATTTGCTTTCTCTCGCCCTCAACTAGGTCGGCATCGACCGGACGATTGTTGTAAAGCAAACGTTCACTGCGCTTTAGGCCAAGCTTGGCCTCGATTAAGCGAAACTGGAAACTTTGAAACCCCGATGCGCCTACAAGTAGATTAGCAAAATCTAAAAAATCAAGTGGCGTCATTGTTTCCAAGACTTCAATTTGCTGGATAAAAAGCTTTTGAATTTCGGAGATGCGATTAAGGCGAGCATAGGCAATGCCAATATTACGCTCGTCGATAAAGTTGCTCTGGAACATTGACACTACGGAATCAAACTCAAATATAATTTGCTTCATCCAGAGTTCGAAAACTTGGTGCACGGTAACAAATAACATTTCATCGTGGGCAGGCTGATTGGTTTTGAAGCTAACCGGATGCTGGATTGATAGTAATTCAGGGATTTTAAGATACGAAGAATAATTGAAACGTTCAGTGCTCATATTTTCCTATTATCTTTTTTTATATACTCAGCAAGTACGGGGCTAAGTTCAGTTTCAATTCGAGAACGAGCATACTTAATATCAATTTGATCGTATTTGCCAAACTTTTGGCGAAATTCGGTAAGTAAACGATTTTCGATTTTGCCTGCTTCAAGTGCCACGCTGTATGGGACCTGGCTAAAACTTACAAGTCGATAGCGTGAAACATATAAATCCGGGAATTCGCGCTCAATTACTTTCTCAATTTGACGCTCGGCTTGAAAATACTCATCGGCAACACGGTCACGCATTTCAATGAAATTTTCTTCAGCTAAGTCAGCGATTGCATCTGTATTGATTTTCCGTCGCTGTTCAAGCTGGTTGAAAGCGCTTTCCCAATTTGCGCCAACAGTCTCAAGTATTGAGTCGAGCACCGTTAAATCTTCAAAGCCTGCATTCATGCCTTGGCCAAAAAAAGGCACAATTGCATGTGCCGCATCACCGAGTAGTAAGCACTTACCAGTGTGTCGCCAAGGCAAGCATTTTACTGTAAACATTTCTCCAGTCGGGTTAGAGAAGAAATCTTCACAAAGTCCGGGAAGCAATTTTACCGCGTCCGGGAATTCGTTTTGGAAAAAATCCTCAACGGCGCTTGTCGTTGTAAGTTGCGCAAAACTGACCGGTCCTTGAAAGGGAAGAAACAGTGTCGCTGTGAAACTGCCATCTAAATTGGGAAGAGCAATCAGCATGTATTGGGAACGTGGCCAGATATGTAGAGCATTTTTTTCAATCAAGAATTTATTGCCATTTGTGCCAGGTGGAATGACTAATTCTTTGTAGCCGTAGTCAATTTTTCGTTCACTTAAATTTGCACCTGGCTGATTAGCTAAAGCTCGACGTATGGCTGAGGCCGACCCGTCTGTCCCAAAAACTGGAGCACGGGAAATTTGGAAGGTAGTTTTTGTCTGGAGATTCTCACACTCAAGAGTTGAAGTCTCAAGCTCGTATTTCGTTACACGGGTATTAAAATGGAAATCGACCTTTCCTGTATTTTCTGCGGCACTGAGTAGCATTTTATTTAACTCACCACGTGAAATCGAATTAATTGCTTCACTGGAGTCTAGCCCGTAAGGATAAAAATGAGTTGTTGAGTCTTTTAAATGCACCATCCGACCCGGCATCGGTATTGCAATTTCTAAAGCTTGTTGTTTAAGCCCAGCAAGTTCCAAGGCATGCAGTCCGCGCACGGAGACGGCAAGATTAATCGAGCGACCACGGTCAATTACTTCTTTACGCATGTCGGGGCGACGTTCAAGTAAGTCTACTGTGTAGCCGCGCTTGGCGAGAAATACTGCTAAGAGCGAGCCCACTAAGCCCGCACCGATAATTATTACATCACCTTGAAAATTTTCTTTAGACATTTTTGTATTAGGCGTTAGTATATTCTCGCAAAAGCATTACAAATTTATAGACGTCTTGGTATGAGTTATAAAGCGGTGTCGGTGCAGCGCGCATAATGTCAGGCTCGCGAAAATCGCAAATTACACCACTGGCCTCTAGGCGCTTTTGAATTTCCCGAGGACGACCTTGCAGCCGCAGCGAAAGTTGGCAACCGCGGCTCTTTGGGTCGCGAGGTGTGACAATCGTGCAGAACCCTGGCGGTAAAATTGTTTCGAGTAAAAATTCTAGGTAACCAGTAAGACGAATGCTTTTTTCGCGGAGTGCATCGATTGTCGCAGCTTGAAAAATTTCTAAAGAGGCACGTAATGCTGCAAGCTGTAAAATCGGCGGGTTACTCAACTGCCAAGTCTCAGCGCCGCCAATGGGAGAAAACTCAGCTAACATTTTAAAGCGAATTTCTTTGTTATTTCCCCACCAACCTTCAAAGCGAGGGAGTTGTGCATCGGCGTGACGCTCATGCACAAAGCATCCAGCGATTCCTCCCGGCCCCGAGTTTAGATATTTATAACTGCACCAGGCCGCAAAATCGACATTCCAGTCATGTAAATTAAGTTTAATATTTCCTGCAGCATGTGCGAGGTCGAAACCAACCAGGCAACCTTTTTTATGGCCTGCCGCAGTAATTGCTTGCATGTCAAAGGCTTGGCCACTGAGGTAGTTAACTCCACCAAGGAGGATCACCGCAATTTTGTCACCTTGCTTCTCGATGAAATTTAAAATGTCTTCGGTGCGAAGAGTTTCTTCTCCCACACGTGGTGTTAACTCAACCACAGCACTCTTTGGATCGTAGCCATGGTAGCGTGCTTGCGAAGCAACTGCATATTGATCGGAGGGAAAAGCGTTACTTTCAATTAAAATCTTAAAACGTTCAGGAGTTGGTCGATAAAAAGATACGAGTAAAAAATGTAAATTCGCAGTTAAGGAATTCATGGCGACAACTTCAATTGGTTTTGCTCCGACAACGTGAGCGAGTCCCTGCGTGCAAAATTCATGATAGGGTAGCCAGGGGTGACGTGCGCGGAAATGTCCCTCAACTGCAAGATTCGCCCAGTCTTCAAGCTCTGCTAAGACACAGTCTTTGGTTTTCTTTGGCTGTAATCCAAGTGAGTTTCCTGTGAGGTAAAGTGTTGTTTGCCCAGAGGCTGTTTGTGGAAAATGAAATTGGTTGCGAAAGTCTCTTAAGGAATCCTGTCGATCTAGTTCTAGTGCGCAGCTTTCAGTTGCTTCAAAATTAATGATTTCTGACATAGCTATTTTCCTTGATGGCCATAGAGCCAAATCAAAGCATTATCTGTGAGTAGTTTACTTTTAACTTGAGCGCTAATCTCAGTTAAACCCTCGATTAATTGGCCAGGTTGATCTTCTCCTAGCGGGAAAGGGTAATCACTGCCAAGCATCACGTTACTCTCTCCAAAGAGCTTTACGATCTGTAATAATGTTTGAGTATCGTGGGTTAAAGAATCAACGTAAATTTTATGCAGTTGCTGGCGCGGTGAAATTTTAGTTTCTGTGGCAACTAGGTCAGGGCGACAGTAAAATCCCTTCTCGATACGCCCTAACATTCCGGCAAATGATCCTCCGCCGTGAGCAAAGGCGAGGCGCAGGGTGGGAAGTTTCTCGTAAATGCCGGATAAAAGCAGTGAGCTGATGGCAACGGCGATTTCAGTCGGCATGCCGATTAACCAGGGGAACCAAAATTTATTCATGCGCTCCGGAGCCAGCATGTCCCAGGGGTGAACAAAAATTGCAGCGTTAAGCTCTGCTGCTGCTTGAAAAAAAGGAAATAGTTTTTCTTCGCCGAGATTGGTTCCATTCACGTGCGAACCGATTTGAATGCCAGCTAGTTTGAGCTCTTTAATGCAGCGCTTCAGCTCATCAATTGCAAGTGCAGCGTCTTGTAGCGGCACGGTGCCTAGCCCTACAAACCGGTCAGGGTAATTGGCTACAGTTGTTGCGATTTGATCATTTAAGAATTTACTGACTTCAAGTGCATCCTTGGGTTTGGCCCAGTAACTAAACATCACAGGCACAGTTGAAAGCACCTGTAAGCGGATTCCAGATTTGTCGCAGTCGGTAATACGTTCAATTGGGTCCCAGCAGTTGCTTTGAATATCTCTAAAATGCGTACCGTCGTCACGGATCATGCGAGCCGTGCAGGCCGAGCAATGATCGAGTTCGATAAACCCGCCGTAACCAAAGCGTGATTTAAATTTAGGGATCTCACGCGGCAGGATGTGAGTGTGCACGTCAATTTTATGTAAATTTAAATTACTCATTTTTATTGATCAATTGTCGCAATGCATTTTAGCTCGATTGCAATTGGGGTAGGTAGCGAAAGCACCTCAATGGTTGTGCGGCAAGGTGGTGAAACTTTAAAATATTCTGCCCAAAGACGATTGTAGATCGGAAAATGTTCCTGCATATTCGTAAGATAGACTGTGACGTCAACTAAATTCTCCCAGCGACTACCGGCAGCTTCAAGAACTGCGCGCACATTTTTAAAGACTGCATGGCATTGAGCTTCTATATCTGAAGACAAAATCTCGCCATTGCCACCAAGCTCAACGCCGGGGATTTTTTTACTCCCGCGTTCGCGTGGCCCGACCCCTGAAAGAAAGAGCAAGTTACCAACACGTTTTGCATGCGGGTAGTGACCCACGGGTTCAGGTGCTTTGGAAGAATGAATTGCATCTGTCATGGAAGTGACAATTACACGTGGCAAAATCCCAAAGCAAGTTAGCTATATAAAGTGTTAAAAATCCAGGATTAAAAGAAGGGGAAGTTCTCACGCGAAAAAACGCTATATAACCGGTAGGACAGTATCACTACTGTCTTTAAGAACTTCTTACCTTCATCGCGATCGGTCAAATGCGAGTTGCGCGTTGACTAAGGATTCCCCCAATACGGGTTTTAATTTGGCTGACGACTTCGTCGACAGTACCGTATTCTGTTGTATATCCGCCTTCGACACCGAGTTCGCTGAAAAGGTTGCTCAGGGCGTTTTCGGTCGGTTCCATATTGTCCCGTATGAACTCTAATTGCTTGGAGGTCAGATTGGCTAGCCCAGCTAGCACATCGTCAAGTTTCGTTATCATTTATTGTTCTCCTGAAGACTGGCTTTAGTCATTCCTTAAAGTTTTCGCCTTAAGGAATAACTGAGAGTCTTCAGACCTAAGAAAATAAAACCTGAAATCGTGAGAACTACCCAAAAGAAATTTTAAAAGAACAACAACTAGTAACTAATGCAAATACTTTTAGCTTCAGTAAAGAAGTGCAGTGCTTCCACTCCACCCTCACGCCCAACGCCACTTTGCTTAACTCCTCCAAAAGGAGTCCTTAGATCTCTAACCATCCAGCAATTAATCCAAACTAACCCTGCTTCAAGAGCAGTTGCTACGCGATGGGCTTGTGAGATGTCCGTGGTCCAGACTGAAGAACTTAAACCATAGGCTGTGCCATTTGCAATTTTAATGGCTTCCTCTTCGGTTTCAAAGGGAATTAAGGTTGCAGCTGGGCCAAAGATTTCTTCTTGGTTAGTGCGGCAGCTTGGATCGAGCCCTTCAATTAAAGTTGGCTGATAAAAATAACCTTTAGCACAACGGCCTGGAACTGTTGCGGGCTGGCCACCACAGAGAATTTTTCCACCTTCACTGCGGGCGAGATCAATTGCTGCAGAAACTTTCTCAAAGTGCGCCCGAGAAACTAAAGCACCTTGGTTAGTATCCTCTAACAGCGGGTCACCAACTTTTAAGGCTTTAACTTTTTCTAAGAGCGCTTCTCTAAATTTGGGGTAAATTGATTTTTCGACAATAATTCGTGAACCGCAGAGGCAAATTTCACCTTGATTATTGAAGGCTGCTCTTAATGCTCCAGTCACGGCTTTTTCGAAAGTTGCGCTAGCGGAAGCCACGCTGGCAAAGACAACCGTTGGATTTTTACCACCCATTTCCAGGGAAAGTTTTTTAAATTGAGTGGCAGTGCTTGCGGCGATTGCTGCTCCAGTCTTAGTGCTGCCAGTAAAAGATATTGCTTTAATCTTCGGGTGGGCGGTTAGCGCTGCGCCAGCGCTCAGGCCAGTGCCGTGCACTAGATTTAGCACACCCGGAGGAAGCCCTGCTTCTTTAACAATAAAACTCAAAAGATGAGCAGTCATTGGAGTTACTTCTGACGGTTTAGCCACCACAGTATTTCCAGTGATTAGTGCCGGAGCAATTTTCCAAGTGAAAACATAGAGCGGTAAATTCCAAGGAGAAATTGTGCCGACAACTCCCAAGGGGCTGCGCGTGGTCCAATGCATCGCTCGAGGTTCGTCTGAATAATAAGCCTCCGAGGCAGCTTGAGAAATTGTATCTGCAAAGAAAGAAAAATTCTTAATACTTCGTGGAATATCAACGCTGCGAGCTAGTGAAACTGGTTTCCCGTTATCAATTGATTCGGCACGAGCAAGTTCTTCGTGTTTTGCAGTTAAAATATCTGCAATCCGACGGAAAATTTTAGCCCGCTCGATACCTGGAGTTTGTGACCATTGGGGAAAAGCAAGTTCTGCAGCTTCGACAGCTAGTGCAACGTCTTCTGAATCTGAATCTGGCACAGTAGAATAAACTGTGCCTGTGGAAGGGTCTTCGTTGGGCAGAGTTTTTCCGCTCAAAGCGTTTTGATGTTTTCCGCCAATAAAATTTTGTATTGTTTCCATTGTTTTCAAATAGCTATATAAACCCACTTAT
The DNA here is from genome assembly GCA_016786595.1 of bacterium. Classification (NCBI taxonomy): domain Bacteria; species bacterium. The sequence continues at coordinate 29,262 of JAEUWB010000051.1, forward strand.
AGCAAAGATACAGTTTATACTTTCCTTATCTTAGTGGCCGTGACCCAATAGCAAAAATGTATAGCAAAAAGAGAGGGCTAATTCTATGAGTCGTGAATTACTGAAATCAACTAAGTTTTATGCCCCTAAATTTCGTTATACACCCTGCGTCAAAACTGGCCCCTGGTATACTTTATCAGGGATGGTGGCAATCGACCCAACGACGGAGAAACTTGTCAGTGGGGGACCATACGCAGAGACAAAACACATTTTAAGCTTGCTTCAAGCTGGCAGTAGCGAATGGGGACTGACTTTAAACCATTTGATTCAGGCAAGAATTTATACGACTAAATTCGATCAATTCCCGGAAATCAATAAAGCCTGGGAGGAGTTTTTTACGACAATTGACCCTCCGGCGCGAACCTCAATTGGAGTTGCAGCTCTGCCACTGGGGGCTACGGTTGAAATGGAATTTTCCTTCTACGCAGCTTAGTCGACCCGGGTGCTACTTACCAACGAGCGATCGATAAATTCTTACTCGTTTCGTAAGACTTGCTTGATTTGCTCAACTACGGCGGTGCATTCAGATTGTAACTGAGTGACTACGGTAACATGTCCCAGTTTTCTACCTGGACGCTCTTGCTTGCCATAAAGATGAATAAAACTCGAGTTGATTTTCTTAAGTGCTTTTAAGTCCGGATGTTTGCCGATAATATTTAACATTGCACAAAATCCAATAGCTTCGGTGTCGCCAAGTGGTAGATCGCTAATCGCGCGAAGATGATTCTCGAATTGACTCGTTTTAGCTCCTTCAATCGACCAATGGCCAGTGTTGTGGACTCGCGGAGCAAGTTCATTTGCATAGAGTTTGCCTTGCACTTCAAACATTTCGAGGGCCAGCACTCCGACATAGTTTAAGCTTTCAGCAATTGCTCTCACGTATTGTTGGGCAGAGTCGTCTTGGGTCTTAGAAACGTTTGCTGGTACGGTAGTTTTAAATAAAATCCCTTCAGTGTGGATGTTTTCTACGAGCGGGTAGAATTTCATTTCACCGCCTTCAGCGCGCACGGCAATTTGAGAGAGTTCGCGAGTGAATTCGATAAATTTCTCGGCGATGCTTGGGCCTGTAATTTGTGCTGCCTTTAGATCGTTTGCTGATTTTACTACTTGCTGCCCTTTGCCGTCATAGCCAAATTCGCACGTTTTAATGACAAATTTATCACCAAGCTTGGCCGCTGCGCGGGGCAGATCGAAATTGCTTGAAAGTTCAAAAAAGTCAGCGGCGGGAATTCCAAGTTTGGCAAATAAAAGCTTTTCATTAACTCTATTTCTGCCAACCGTAAAAGCATCAGGATTGGGTAAAACTGGCTTGAGCTTTGCGAGGAATTTTAAGCTTTGCGTGGGCACATTTTCAAATTCACAACTAATTACATCAACCAGCTCTGCAAACTCGGTGAGTAGTTTTGGATCCTCATAGCTGCCGCAAAGATGCAAACCCTGGGCACGGGCAGGTGCGTCTGGGGCAGGATCGAGGAAAACAAAGGTGTGGCCAAGAGATTTCCCAGCTAATGCCAGCATTTGACCTAACTGACCACCGCCGAGAATGCCAATTTTCATTATCTGCCTTTTGCGGTTTTTCTTTTCTTGGTTGGATTTTGCTTGGTACTGCGTGGGTCAGGATTTTTCAAGACAGCTTTAGTTTGAACCGCACGAAACTTAATTAATGCGCTTTTAATTTGCGGGTATTTGTTACTTAGAATCGCTGCTGCAAGCAGTCCTGAATTTGCAGCACCGGCTTGCCCAATCGCCAGCGTCCCAACTGGGATTCCCTTAGGCATTTGTGCGATTGATAATAAGGAATCAATCCCGGCGAGAGTACGGGATTCTACGGGAACGCCTAAAACTGGGAGATGAGTTTTTGCTGCAGTCATCCCAGGTAGATGCGCCGCTCCGCCTGCTCCGGCAATAATTACTTCAAGGCCGCGGTTGTTAGCTTGGGTAGCATACTTATAAAGTAGGTCTGGAGTGCGATGAGCGGATACGACCTTAACCTCATAAGCAACTTTCAACTGATCAAGTATTTCCGCAGCGCTACTCATCGTCGCCCAATCAGATTGCGAGCCCATAATAATGCCCACCAGTGGTTTTTTACTCATCGAAGTTGACCCTCAAGCTAGAGGTAAAGAAGCTATAATGATTCAAGGTAAATTTCAAGGAACTTTGCTGAAAGTATCGAAGATAGTGTATTTTGCTTTTATTCTTTTTGGAGGTTTAGACCCGATGAAAATATCTGTAGCTTTAATCAGTTTAACGAGTTTCGTCATGCTAAGTTTTTCAGCATGTATTCAGCGTTCAGAAGGCCCAGCCGAGAAAATGGGACGAGGTGTTGACGTTTTTATGAGTGGTGTTGAAGACATGCGCGCCAAGGATCGAGCTGCAAAAGCAGAGGAAGAAAAGGATCAGGCACGCACAACTTACAATCGTAACAACGATACTGATCGTACGGATACAAGATACGAAGACCCTTCAGATTACTATCGCCACCCAGCACCAGAAGGTAGGTACTAAATACTTGTAACTTATAAATGGATGAATGCTTGAACATGCGAACAATTGAAAATGATTATAATGAAGCCTTGGATAAACTTGGCCCGATTTGGCGAGTTGAGCGAACTTGCAAGCTGTACGATGCGATACGGGAAATGCTTGCGATTCAGATCCAAACAATGAACCCAGGCTTATCGTTAAAGGAATTGAAAGGTAAAATTGCAGAACGCATGTATATGTCTGATATAGAAACTTTAAAATTAATTCAGTTGGCTGATAAGTAATATTTATGGAAGATTTCAAGGAGACTTTGGTTAAAACTTTGAATGTACTAGCTGAGCTTGGCATTCCCCATTTAATTACTGGTGGGTTGGCTGCTTCATATTATGGAGAGCCGAGGTTTACCCAAGATATTGATATCGTAAAAGATTGATCCGAAGAATCCGATTGTCGACCGACTGATTGCGCTATTTTCTGCAGATTTTATTCTTTATCCTGAAACAATTAAAGATGCAGTCAGCAGGCAATCGATTTTTCAAGTCCTAGATAAGCAAACAATGATTAAAGTCGATTTACATGTTGGTGAGAACGTGCCGGGAGAGTACGAACATGTAGTCAACGTTGAAATTTTATCCGGCGTTTATGGACCGTTGATTTCTAAAGAGGACGCAGTCCTTTCAAAGCTGCTGTGGATCAAAAAAGGTAGCCATAAAAGTAGGCAAGATGTTCAAATGATTTTACGTCGAAAAGAGCCAATTGATTTGAACTATCTGGTAAAGCAAGCAAAACTATTATCTGTTTTCGAATTACTTAAAGAACTTGATGGCGGGGTGTTGATAGTCGAATAAAAAATTAATCTTCGAATTTAACTTTTCCGCGCATTTTTTTCTTTTTTCCGGTCAAGGTTTTTTGATTAAGCCTTTGTGCTTTTGAACCTAAGCTCGGTTTGGTTTTTTTGCGAACCATGGGACGATGCAAGGCTTGGCGTATCAGCTTGATAAATTTTTCTAGACAATCTTCCTTGTTGCGAATTTGGTCACGAAAACGGTTACTGGTGATAATTATTTCTCCGGCCAAACTGAGTTTTGTTGCGGACGAATTTTGAATTAATTTGCGCTGTAAAGCACTCAGGCATGGAGAATGAAAAACATTCCAACGTAACTCAGCCTTAGAATTAGTTTTATTTACGTTCTGCCCTCCTGGTCCAGAACTGCGCACATAGTTAAATTCTATTTCCGCACGTGGAATCTGCAGAGTTGAGTTGATAACAATTCTATTTGATGCCTGGGCCATTTGCTTAGCGTTTGACTTGCTTGCCTAAAACATACATTTTTTGACTGCAATTGAGTAGCTAAAAGGTAGTTATAAATATGTCACTTTCTATGCCATTTTCCCAACAAGCAAACTTTGCCAGTCGCCACATTGGGCCACGTAGTAATGAGTTGAGCGAAATTTTAAAAGTTATCGGGACAACATCTCTTGAAGAGTTAATCGATCGAACAATTCCAGCAGCGATTCGAATTCAGCGTAAACTCGATTTACAACCTGCACTTTCGGAGACCGAGGCTTTGGCATTACTACAAAATTATGCCAGTGAAAACCAGGTTTTTAGATCGTTCCTCGGAATGGGTTACTATAATACCCACACGCCACTTGTGATTCAAAGAAACATTCTAGAGAACCCAGGTTGGTATACACAGTACACTCCGTATCAAGCAGAAATCGCACAGGGGCGTCTGGAAGCTTTAATTAATTTTCAAACCATGGTTTGTGATTTAACGGCAATGGAAGTTGCGAATGCCTCGCTACTAGATGAAGGAACAGCTGCCGCAGAAGCGATGCAAATGAGTCATCGTGTTTGTAAAGACCAATCCCGGAATAAATATTTTATTTCTACGCACTGTCATCCGCAAACTATCGCTGTAGTAAAAACCCGTGCCCAGGCATTAGGCATTGAGGTGATGATCGCCTCTGAAGATAACTTTAAGGTCGACAATTCGTTTTTTGGCGCCTTGATCCAATATCCTCGAACAGATGGGGCATTGGGAGCGCCTGAAAACTTTATTCAAGCCGCACGTGCCTGCGAAGTATTAACCACAGTCGCTTCAGACTTAATGGCACTGTGTTTGATTACTCCGCCAGGTGAATTTGGTGCTGATATTGTTGTGGGCAATTCCCAACGTTTCGGCGTGCCACTTGGATTCGGTGGACCACACGCAGCTTTTTTTGCAACAAAGAATGAATACCGCAGGCAACTACCAGGGAGACTTGCCGGGGTTTCTAAAGACCGTTTTGGTAATCCAGCTTACCGCCTCACATTGCAAACACGTGAACAACATATTCGTCGCGAAACAGCGACAAGTAATATTTGCACAGCACAGGTGCTACTTGCTGTGATGGCTAGCATGTACGCAGTTTATCATGGACCTGAAGGTTTGCGAGAAATTGCAACAACTATTGCCACGCAGACTAAAAAACTGAGCACTGCTTTGAAAAACGCAGGCTGTAAAATCTTAACAGAGAATGTGTTTGATACAATTTGCGTGGCACCTCCCCAGGGAACTTCGGTGTCGACCGTGATGCAGCGCCTCAAAGAAAAGAAAATAAATCTGCGCAATCTTAACCAGGACTTTTTCGGAATTTCTCTCGACCAGACTACGACTGCAGGGGATCTTGTCGACCTCGTCTGGGCCTTAACTGGAAGCACAATCAAGCTCCAAGCCGGAAGTGAATTGCCTTTTGAGCAAAAGTACCAACGCAAGTCTACATATTTAAGCCATCCTGTTTTTAGTAAATACAGATCAGAAACTGAAATGTTACGTTATATTAATTGGCTCCAAGATAAGGATTTATCGCTAACGCATTCGATGATTCCACTTGGATCTTGCACAATGAAGCTGAATGCAACTGCACAGATGGTTCCTGTTACATGGAAGGAGTTTGCTTCGATTCATCCCTTTGCACCTGCCGACCAAACACGGGGCTATCAAAAACTTTTTGCTGACTTAGCAAGGGATTTGGCAACGGCAACAGGTTTTGCTCGTGTTTCTTTGCAGCCAAACTCAGGCGCGCAAGGTGAATATGCCGGGTTGATGGTGATTCGTGCCTACCTGGAGCAGCGCGGAGAAACAAAGCGCACAATTTGTTTAATTCCAGAATCTGCACACGGCACAAATCCAGCGAGTGCCGTGATGGCTGGATTTAAAGTTGTGCCTGTAAGTTGCGACGATTCAGGTAATATTGATTTAGGAGATCTTAAAGCTAAGGCCGACCAGTATCGTGACACGCTAGCAGCAGCGATGGTTACTTATCCCTCCACTCACGGTGTATTTGAGGAAGGCATTAAAGAGTTATGCCAAATTATTCATGCCGCAGGTGGTCAAGTTTATATGGATGGAGCGAATTTGAACGCTCAAGTTGGATTTACTAGCCCGGGAGATATCGGTGCAGATGTTTGCCACTTAAATTTGCATAAAACTTTTTGTATCCCACATGGTGGTGGCGGCCCAGGGATGGGACCGATTGCCGTCGCAGAGCATTTGGCGCCATTTTTGCCAGGGCATCCAGTGGTTGCCTGCGGTGGAGAAGCTGCAATTGGACCAATTAGCGCAGCTCCTTGGGGCTCTGCGCTGATTCTTACGATTCCATGGGTCTATATTAAGACTATGGGTGGTGAAGGATTAACTGCAGCAACTGCCATGGCCATTGCTAATGCAAACTATCTAGCCAAACGCTTAGCCCCGCATTATTCCATGCTCTATCAAGGCAAAAATGGTTATGTTGCGCATGAGTGCATTCTGGATTTACGCGAATTTAAGCACACTTTGGGAATTGAGGTTGAAGACATCGCCAAGCGCTTAATGGACTATGGATTTCACGCTCCAACTGTCTCTTGGCCAGTTCCGGGGACATTAATGATTGAGCCAACTGAGAGCGAATCTAAGGCTGAGCTTGATAGGTTTTGCGAAGCGATGATTGCGATCCGCGGAGAAATTCAAGCAATTGCCACAAATAAGTTTGACCTTCAGGATAATCCCTTGAAAAATGCACCACATACGATACTCGAACTAAGTTCAAATCAATGGAACCATCGGTATTCACGTGAAGAAGCAGCTTATCCGGTTGCGAGCTTGCGCACACAAAAATTCTGGCCTGCCGTTGCACGGATTGATAATACCTATGGTGATAGAAACTTATTTTGTAGTTGCATTCCGATCGGAGAATATCAATAATAATGCAATTTTCACTGCGCTTGTTCGCGGGAGTCTTAGCTGTTGCAGCGCTAGCCTTTACTGCTGGTCTGATTTGGGCCCGAATCAATACTCCCTTGTGCATTGAGCAAGTGCTTGAAGATCCACGCCAACTAAAATCAAGCGCAGCAGAGGACGCTAAACCCGATCACGATTCGGATCGCTCAGGTTCAGCAGTGCAGGCAAATCAAGCAGACCTCACAGGGGATCATGTAGAGTTGAAAGAAAAGTTTAATCAAGATCTTGCAGCCGGGGCTAATACCGATTTTGCCTTACGTCGCTTAAAAATTCTGCAGAAGTTTATTACAGTCGATGCTAAGCAGGAAGTCGAATTGCTTGAGGTCTTTCGTGGTAAGAGTAACAAGCAACTCGCTGATATAGTTGGTGAAGATCAGGCCAAGTTTTATCGTGAACAGGTTGAGCAGTCATTTAAAAAGTCAGAGTATGAAGGAATTGAGAAAGAGCAATTTTATTTCACTCGCAAATTGGCCTTGGCACCTCAGCAGGAAGAAGCTCTGCGTTCAATCTTATTTTCAACAGCTGCAGCGAATGCAGAACTCTTCGCGAGCGCAGATCATCAGAAATTGAGCATGCAGGAAAAGGTTAAGCTTTTCCTTGCTCAAGAGCGAAATCTAAGTAGTGCTCGAGATTCACAATTTAAAAAAATATTGTCCAAAGAGCAGTATCTGCGCTATCTCGAGTTGAAATCTAACTCTGCCTCTTCAGACTTAGAACTTTTTCACGATAGCGCTGACGTCAGCACTCAAATGAAGGCAAATAATGAGGGTATCAAATGAAGCATCTTAATAAACTATGGTTACTTGTGTTCCTACTCCCCAGCTTTTCAGCTTGTGGCGGGGCAATTTATGGTATGGCTAATGCATTAAGCTCTTCAACCGCGATGCAAGACCAACCTGCACCAGAATTGTATCAAGGTCGCTGGCTAAATTCAGATGCATTGTCACTAGCGAGTTTAAGCGGAAAAGTTGTGTTGATTGATTTCTGGAGAAGATCTTGCCCGCATTGTCGTAAAATGTCTCCCCAGCTGCAGTCCTGGCATAAAACTTATGGCAAGTCTGGATTGGCCGTGATTGGCATTCATACCCCGAATTCTAAAGACGACACGTCATTTTTATTGCTTCAGCAGTATGTGCTTGCAGAGGACGTTAGTTATCCAATTATGACAGATAATTCTGGCAAGAATTGGGAGAACTTCAAAATGGAATACTGGCCGACAATTTACTTGATCGATCGAAAAGGGATCATTCGTTATGTGCAAGTCGGCGCAGGAAAATATGAAGAAACAGAGGCAGAAATTAAGAAATTATTAGCAGAGTAAGGCGCTGAGCTAGGATTCGCATTTATGTTGCAGGCTGAAATTGGAAGCGCAATTAAGGCTTTAGAAATGTGGTCGAATGAAGTTTTTCAAGAGCTTGTTTCGACCAATAGTTTTTCTGAAAATTTTCCTGGCGTATTAGCCGCACAGAAAATATTAGAACGAGAATTGTCCGCTGCTGGTTTGGTATGCGAATATTTACCATCGACTGATTCTGCCAAGCATTTAGTTGCCAGGAATAATTCAGCGCAGTCATCAGCGAAAAGAATTGTTCTATCTTGTCATGTGGATACCGTTTATCCACCCGAAAGCTGGAGTGGTGGGCTTGAAGTTATCGATCGAGATTGGCTACTTGGGCCTGGTGCTGCAGACATGAAGGGCGGGGCGATCGTAATTTTACTAGCCTTACGTGCGATTTCCTCCTTGAAATTGATCGATAAAGTTCCAATTATGGTGATCAGCAATGCCTGCGAAGAGCGTCCCTGCAGCGGGTTTACCAATTTAGTTAATCAACTTCGTGATCAGATTAAATTTGCCTTAGTGTTTGAGGCAGCGCGAAAAAATCATGGGGTTGTGATTGCTCGAAAGGGGAGAGCTTGGGGAAATCTAACGATTGAGGGTATCGAAACCCATGCTGGTAACGACCCGCAGGGAGGAATTAGTGCGATCCTTGAGGCTAGCCGCATTATTCTTGCCTTGGATCAGCTCAATGATTATGCAAATGGCCTGACTTGTAATGTTGGCTTAATCCAAGGTGGAACTGTTGCGAATACGATTCCAGGATTCTGCAGTTTTGAATTTGAACTCAGAGCTAATACTCAACGGGACTTGAAGTTTTTAATTAATTCGATCACTAAATTTGATGGCAGAAGGGATTCTGGTGCAATTGTTAAAGTTAATGTCAAATCTGAGGGAATGCCCTTAGAGGAGAATCAATTATCGTTAGTTATTTTTAATTCATTGAAATCTGTTGGAAAAAATTGGCAGCTTAACTTAGAACTCTCGCCACGTGTCGGAGGCTTGAGCGATGCGAATTATTTTGCCTCTGCTGGAATCTCTTCAGTAGATGGACTCGGCCCATATGGCGAGAATTTTCACGTGATTGGCAAGGAACGCGTGCTGGTTAAGGAAATTGCACAACGTGCAGGCTTAGTTGCGGAGTGGCTGATTACTCAGCAGGCATAGCTGCCAGAATGCTTTAAGATTCAGGCAGCTATCTTAAAATGGCCTATCCGTTAGTCTTTTCAATCGCAAAATGAGCGCGACGGTTTTGGTAGAAGGCATCTTCACTAGCACCTTGAGCAAGTGGAATTTCTTCACCATAACTAACTGTGCGAAGTTGAGTTGAAGGAGCGCCATAATTTACAAGCGCTGACGCTACGGCTTGGGCACGACGCTCCCCGAGCGCCATATTGTATTCATTTGTGCCACGGCTATCGCAATGACCTTCAACTGTGATTGTAAACTCAGGGCTAGATTTAATCTGCGCAGCATATTGTTCGAGCTTGGTAGTGTATTCCGAACTAACTGCAGAGGAATCAAAATCAAAATGAACGTCTTCGAAAATGCTTCCGCCTTCAGCTAGTGGAATATTTCCAGAATTTGCTCCGCTGCCCCAACGATTACCTGCAGCTAAATCTGCCTCGGATAGATTGCCATTAACGGCATCTCCGCCAGGCTGGTTTTTTTTAGAACAACCAGAGATCAGAATAGTTAATGTGATGATTGTAATCAGTGCGATGTGTCGTTTCATATCTGTGTGCTACCTACTGCTGTTAAGAAAATTACTAGGATTGTTTTCCCAAAATACTAAATCTTAGGCAAGCGGTAGCAAAAGCCTGGGAATATGGCTACAAATAAATTACCTGAAATATTGAAATTCCTACTGCGGATCTAGCACTCCGGATCTAGCAATGTGCAGTCGCTTGGTGCTCAAGTGTGGAGATTACACCACCACAGGTTTTCACCCAGGCCATATACTGATCTGCTCCACAGGCATAGGTAATGAAATTTACAGCGTGTGATTCGGAGCTGCCATCTGCGCACTGCACGAAGATACCATGAATTTGTACATCAACTGGGACAACCATGCCGGGCAAGGCATTTGCTAAGTCACCAGCTAATGGTTCACCGAATTGTCCAGACCAGTCATCAATTAGCGCAATTCCTTCAATGCTTGATGAGCCAGCTTCGATTGCTGTTAGTCCGTTACGCTGTGCGACTTCAGCTTTGCCATACTCAGCTGCGTCAGAATAAATTTGTAGCGAGGAAGTCATAATGCCAGCAAGAACGCCGAGTATGCTGGTGATTACCATGAGCTCAAGTAAGCTCCACCCCGATTGATTATTGATACGCTTAAACATGTTATACCCTCGACCCCTGAAGCACCTTTTGTTATTTGTCTCACCCGCAACTAAGAACATAGAGTTATTAGTTGCATACATATCTTACTGATTTTTAACTAAGCAATTCTCGTACCACTAGGAGTTATTTCGGCACGATCTGAATTTAGCTTGAGATCTCAAGCTAGTAGAATAAGTTATTAACCAAAGCACTGAAGGAAAATGTCTCAACTAGTTAAGATCGTGTCAGATATTGTCTTAATTCCCGACTCTAAATCTGCTAAATTGGCTAGGATTGATAAGAAAAGATGCGACTGATACCGGTCGCCGTAGAAATAACCTGGATGGACCAAAATCCCACGCCCCAGCAGGCTCAATGCAAATTTTTCACTGTCGAAGTTTTCAAGCAGCACTTTCGGAAAAAGAAAGCACCCACCATCAGGTAGTGGGCAATCTAGTTCGGGGACGCTTGAGAGTAATTGCTGAGCTCGAGTAATATTTTCCTGGCAACGCTTATGGAGCAACTCGGTCCACTTGGAGCCCTCTGGGCTAAATAATTCGATAGCGATATTTTGCACTAAGTAACTAGCACTCAAGTATGTATCATTCAAAAATGCAAGTCGCTGGAGATATAAATCTTTGGCAACTTGATTCATGGCGATCCAGCCAAGCTTTAAGTCCGGCAAGCCGAATTGCTTAGAAAGACCACCGAGATGGAAAACTGGCCGGTTCTTGATTAAGCTGCCCGCATGTTGTCTCGGGTTAGTGTGCCATTGATATGGAAAGAATACCTGATCAGCAATCAGCGCTACTTCTGCAGGGACTAGTTCAAGCAAGTCGCTCTTCACGACTGCGCCAGTAGGATTATGTGGAGAAACTAAAATCACGGCACGCGCCTTAGCATCGTAAGCCTGCGCTATTCTTTCAGGGCAGTAGTTTAAAGTTAAATCGAGCGTAAAACTTTTTGGCTCGACTTTGGCATCGAGCGCAATAATTTCTGTGAGTGGATAACCGACGGCGGGCGTTAGGATTTTATCGCCAGCATCGCAAAGTAAGGTGAAAAGTAGGCGATACGATTCCGATGAACTTGAAGTGATCACAATTGATTCGGCAGTTATTTCTTCCAATCCACCTGAACGCCTGTAATCAGCGGCAATTTTTTCACGTAACGCAAATAGTCCCTGCGGATCGGGCTGATATTTGCGCGTTGCTAGATAGTGGGTGGCTGCTTGCTCTAGCACTGACTTGGGAAAAGCTAGTCCGAGGGCTGCAAAGTCACTATTAGATAAATCAAGTAAGCGCCTTTTAGAGCGAAGTGCTTGCTGCTTGGCTCTTTCAATTGAATTTGGTTCGAGATTTAGTGACGAAAATATGCCAGGCATGTTCTTTCAGCTTTGAACTATACGTTGTAAGATGATTTAATGCCAAATTCAATTTTTATAGCAGAACCAGAAAACTTGTCACTGCTCAATGACGAAATTAAAGCAACATTAAGCCCGCGGAAAGTAGAGAAAATTTCCGAACGTGCACTGCTGGTGAATCATAGTAGTTGTAAGAATCAGCCCTTATTGGCATTTGCGAAGCAAGTTCTACTCGAAGTCGATCAGTTTTCAGCGCCAAGCGTTTCCAAGGCAGCTAATTTTTTATTTCAGCTATTATTGGCCAGAGAAGAGTTGAAGCGGCCACTCTACCTCCATGTTTTTGATTTGTGGCGTGGTGTAACTCGCAGAAGTGACTTGATTCGTAACGAGCTATCGGAGTTACTTAAACAGAAAAGGCGCTCGATTTATAAAGACCTTGCCGGTGAACCATTAAGAACCGAGGAGTTTTCCGTGTTGCAACTTGCACTGGCGAATAATGAAGCTGGCTACGTATCGCTACAAAATTTTGTCCAAGGTCAGCCACTCTTTGATTGCGTATCTAAGTATCCTGGAGGCGATCTCAAGCTAGCAATCGACAAGAATCCGCCTTCGCGCGCTTATCTCAAGCTCGTTGAAGCTCAACTTCGATTTGGGGAAGCGCTGAAAACTAGAGATACTGTGTTGGACCTAGGGAGCTCTCCCGGCGGCTGGGCATATGTGGCACTGCAAGCTGGAGCAAATGTGATTGCAGTCGACCGTTCAGAGCTTCGTAGTGATTTAATGCGTAACCCCAGGTTACAATTTCATGCACAAGATGCCTTTAAGTTTGTGCCAGAGGCGCAAGTAGATTGGCTAATTTGTGATTTAATTGCTTTTCCTGAGAAAACTTTAAAGCTACTAGAGCTGTATTTAGAGAATAAATATTGCCGTAAGTTTATTGTCACACTTAAGTTTCGTGGCAATGAGGATTATCAAATCCTGAGTGCTGCGAAAAAAATTGTTCGTAAGTTTACTTCACGATGTTATGTTGGCCGGATGCAGTCAAATAAGAATGAAGTAACTCTTTGTGGAGAGTGTTTTTAATGCTGCGTTATTTTTTAATTTATTACTTTGTTGCCATGCTTGTTGTGAGTGAAAAAGCTGTAGCTGACCCAGTCAGTGAGATTCGTGCTCTTTTAGGTAATGGCGGGCTTTATGCAGAAACTTCAGCAGGTAACGTAGTCTTAAACATTCGTGGCAGGGAGCAATTCATCCCAGCCTCTGTGCTTAAGGTTCTGACAAGTTTTTGTGCGATTAAATTTCTTGGATTAGACTATCGTTTCCGCACTGAGTTTTACCAGGATTCAATGGGGAATTTAAGCATTAAAGGTTATGGTGACCCCAGCTTAACTTCGGAAGAGATAAAATTTATCGTTGAGCAATTGTCCTCACGTCTACGCGAAGTAAAAAATATTATTGTCGATACCAGCAGTTTCGCTCCGAAGATTAAACTTGATGGTTCTGCTAACTCTTTGAATCCATACGATGCACCAAATGCGCCGCTGGTTGCTAATTTTAATACCGCACTAGTCAAGCGCTTTAAAGCTGGAGGAGTTATTTCAGCTGAGCCGCAGACTCCACTGACTGAGATTAGTCGTAATGCCGGTAGAAACGTGAGTAGTTCTCCGCAGCGCATTAACCTAGGGGGAGATGAGGTGCTGAGTGCGAAGTATTTTGCAGAACTACTACAGACATTCTTAGCTGCTCGAGGAATTAATAGTTCTGGTAAAATTGAGCTTGGTGCGCCCGGGGAGGGTGCGCGTTTAATTTACGTGCATAACTCCAAGCCACTCAGTGAAATCCTTAAAGGTATGCTTGAATACTCTACGAATTTTACAACCAACCAAGTTTTTCTCAGTTTGGGCGCGCAACTTGCGGGCTATCCGGCAACTCCACAAAAAGCGCGCGAGGCAATTAGTCAGTGCCTGACGAAGTTTAACCTACAAGGTCCGGTGGTTGAAGAAGGTTCGGGGCTTTCGAGGAAAAATAAAATTTCCCCTCAGCAATTAGTTGCTGTGCTTAAGCAGTTTTCCACATATCAGAATTTATTAAAATTTGACGCTGGGAAGTTCCGTGCAAAGACAGGAACGCTTACCGGCGTGACAAGTTACGCGGGCTATTTTCAAAGCACACTTGGACAGGAAATCCGCTTTGCTGTGATTATTAATGATACCCTGCCAGCAGAGCGGAGGTTACAAATCGCAGAAATATTATATCGCTACGCTTCAACTAAGGCCAAATAGTCTTTAAAGCTTAGCGTGCTTTTCAGCGTGTAAAGTTTGGGGTGTAAAGTGACTTGCGCCTATTCGTCGTTTACAGGACCAACGATTAATAACCAAAGTTTTAAAAAATTTATTACTTGCTGATTAGTTAATTTTTGAGCCTTGAGATTGTAGGTGACTTCACTGTTAATCACGCGGGGCTCTTCCTCGGTTCCTGGGGTGTTAAGAAAAGTATCTTGATAGCTGATTGTTCCGCCAAGATGGGGGATATTTGGGTCAACTGAGAAAAATGCTTCTTCGTTAGGAAGTTCACTAAAAAAGCCTGACTCGTCGTTACGGTTGTCGTAGTTGGCCTCGTTTAGACGCAAGTTAAATTCATAGTAACCCTTGCCATTTACAAGTCTGTTTGGATCTTCAATCCATTTGATTGAACCAGTTACGATATCGCGGATTGTTTTCCCTTGGAAATGATAGCGAAACTCGATGCCGTTGGTGAGCCAATTTCCTGTGTCGTAATCAAAATCTAAATTCCCATTAACGATTGCTGTTGGATAAATCTCAAGTGGGCCAGCAGCGAGTTGCAGATTGCTGAATGCTAAAGGGTCGGTTTTACGTGTCTGCAGTTTGATTGTCTTTCCGCGTAAAATGCGAGTGTATTCGGTGATTTTATTTTTTAATGTTCTGGCCGCTTCTTTCTTGCCCAGAATAGTTCCACTAAAGTTGCTGCTTCTCTCAACTTGGCCCTTGGCATAAGTGCTTAAGCGCAGCCCCGCGTTATGCTCATTGTTGAAACTATATTGATTATCGCGGTCGACAAAAATTGAGCCGAGCATGCGCGCCATGCCGCGCGTTTCAGCGGTAACCCCCGATAGGGCCAAGGTGTAATTTAATTCCAAGGCGCGTTGTTCGCGGCCGAGAACTTGTGAAACTAAACGGGGTTTGCGCACAATATTACCTTTAACTCGTAAGCTATTGGGCACGTTTAAATCTAAACTATAAGTATCCACTGCTTTTTCGGGATGTTTTGAACTTTCATCCGCGTTAAGTGAGCGCGAAAGAAATTCAATTGTCATCTTGCCGGCGATTGCAGTGGGCACTGAATCAACTTCTGTAGTTTTTGTTGCCACAGGCTCGCTAGCTGGAGTGGTAACAGTTGTTTGCGCTGGAAAAGTTTGCGTTGAAGTTGGCACCAGCTCTTCGTTAGCAGGAACTGGTTCGGTAATTGTATTTGTTGCAACGGTTGTCGGCTCAGCTACAACTTGTGGAGCGTTCTCAGTTAAAAACGCGCTAGTCGAAGTGCGCGCTTCAGGCATTTGTGGTTCAAGTTCAGGACTGGTGGTTGTAACTGGAGCACCGGCAGTTGTAACTGTAGCCGGAGCCGTTGGATTAATATCTACGTTAATCTGTTCTTCGACATTTGGCGTTTCAGTTGTGGTTATAACTGTTGGCACAGCTACCGAAGTATTTGCCGCTAGTTGATTAGTCGGCGGCTTCTCTAGGCCAACTTTGGCAAGTGCCGGCTTGGCGGGTTTAGCTTTGACTTGCGTTTTTACTTCAAGATTTGCTTGCGAAGTCGTAGCGACGACCGGAGCTTTGGTCTCAGCTCTTCCCCCCTGCGCCTGCTGTTTCGCACACGCAGTAAGTATTGAAACTAATACAAAAAGAGAAACTAGTTTTTTCATATCTTACCTTCAAAAGCTTTCGCTTAGGGGTTGAGGTTGAGCTGAGGTCGAAGAACGGGAATTGCGAGGACCGTAAGCATATTCAAATATGTGCGGACCGGAGCAATTTCCCGTTCTGAAGAGATCGGCTCAAGATCGACCCCCAAGCAAAGCTTTTTATTCGTCGTTAGTTGGTCCGACGATGACCATCCAAAGTTTGAATAGATTTACGGCTTGCTGTTTAGTCAGCTTATTTGCATGCAGATTGTAAGCAACTTTGCTGCCAAAAACAGTTGGCTCTTCATCGGCAGCTGCCTGTGACATGCTGTCCTCAAAAGAGATTGCCCCTGTCATGCTGGGGATAGAATTATCAACCATAAAGAAGGCATCTTCGCTTGCCATTTCGTCGCCAGCAAAAGCAGCACCTTCATCACTGGCAGGTTTATTCTTTTCTTCATTGAAGCGTAAGTTGAATTCATATTGGCCTTTGCCGTTAGTTGAGCGATTTGCATCCTCGACCCATTTAATTGAACCTGTGACGACATCTTCGGTTTCAACTCCGTTGACTGTATATTTGAAACGAATGCCATTTGTGTACCAGTTTCCAGTATCGTAGTCGTAATCGAGGTTGCCGTTGACAATCGTGCGTGGGTAAATTTGGGCAGGACCTTCGCCGAGAATTAAATTGCTAAAAGTTAGCGGGTCACTTTTCTTCACAGTAACCTTCACTTTCTTGCCCTTAACCATACGAGTATACTCGGTGATTTTCTGGCTGAGCATGCCTTTCTTTTCTTCACTCTTACCGAAGATTCTTCCGCCGAAAGGTCCGACAAATGCTTGAGCTTTCCCTACGGCATCAATCGCCATACGCAGTTGGCTGGTATTGGGGTCACCAGCGCCAAAGTCATATACACCTTTGTTATCAATCGACACTGATCCGACCCACTTGCCGACAGTTTTCTTCTGTTCGAGATCTTTAGGATTTCGCACAGCCAGTCCGATGTCATAAATTAATGCTGCTGGTTGTAACTCGCGTCCCAGCAATTTGCTAACTAGTCGAGGTTTACGAGTAATTTTTCCTGAATATTCTGTGGTCTTAGCGACATTTAAATTGAGTTGATAAATATCTTGGCTATTTTCTGCAGGAGAGCCCTCGACGAGTTTCCCAGTCGTATCCAGATTCTTTCTTGTGCCAAAGTCAATATTCATCGTTCCTGAAATAAATCCGTTTTCAGATAAGACTTCAGGAGCTTGAGCGAGCACAGGAAGCACAAAAAACGAGTATAAACTAATTGTTATCAATGCGTGGGTGAAGATTCGAAACATGACATCCCTCCTAAATAAAGGCACGTAAAATAAATTCACGGCTGTAGTTATAATACATAACTGCAAGAAACCCTGAGCTGTAAGGGATATACTCTAGGGGGAAGTAACTGTAAAACAAAAGAAATTACTTGCGAGTTTTAAGTAAGCTGGCAAAAATACACCCAAATTCGAGGTTGGAAATAAGTCCATACCCGCTGATGAAAGTTTCGTTAACCGAAAAGTCTTTTAGCAACGAGTATAGCAGCCTGCGATCAAATATTTTAGGGAGCTAATGAGTTTATGGCTGATAGTCAAAATCCACCGCCAGCGTCCTCGTCTACTGCAACAGGCCAAGCGACAACAACAGAACAAACTAATCCAGCACCACGTCCTCCCGCAGTCGAGCGTAAACCGTCGGTTTGGGATATTTACTATCCACGCAACATCACTGGTCACCAAGATGCGATTTACTTGGCCTCATTTCCCGAAATAGTGTTTTTCTGGCCAACAATTTTAATGTTCTTCACGAATGCATTTCTTCAAGGAATTTTTGGAGTGAATACGAGCCTGCTCGGATGGTTTGCCGTGATCGTCTTGTTTTTTAACCTTGTGGCGCTCGTGCAGGACTTTGACCAGAAAAAATTTATTATCTTGATTCTGATTGTCATGACATCATTCTTGGCGCTGTGGATTCTCGATTTGTATGGCGTCTCGATCTTTAAGCGTTTTGCGAGTTGGGTATTTTCTTTCCAGCCGGCATTTAGCACCGATGCTTATTTTCTGATGGGCTCGATGTTTTTAATTCTTTTTCTTTGGGGGATTATTTATCCGCTGTTTGACTATTGGCGCCTGGAGCAAAACGAGTTCATCCATTATTCCCAACCGGTTGGCAAAGACATGAGTATTGCCCGAGTTGGCTGCTCAATTTATAAGGAAATACCTGATATCTTTGAGTGCATTTTAACCGGTGGCGGTGGAAATCTAATTATTAAGCGCGACAATAATATCTTGGCAACAATTCGTAATGTTCCATTTCTTGGTAAGCGCATGGCAGCAATCGAACACATGCTCTCAGAGACGCGCGTGATTATTGATAAGGAAGCATAGTATATGAGTCATGAAATTTCTCGCCGACAGGCAATTAAATTTATCACTGGAAGTGGCGTAGCCTTATACTTGACCCCACATTTAAATGCCTGGGCGCAAACAGTTCCAGGTATGGCGGGGGCAGCAACTGCCAGCGCTTTTAATTTAAGCAATTTTTCCCCGATCGATCGCAGTCTGCCACAAGTTGCAACAAAGGATTTTTTTGCAGATGATCCCGAACGTGCGCACAAGATCCTTTGGGATAAGGCGACTTACTTAAAAAGCATTAGTGGAAAAATTCCTGCAAATCCAGAGAAAGCTCCCTTGGTTGTTATCGGTGGGGGCATGTCCGGATTAGTCAGTGCATATTTGTTACGCGAGTATCAGCCGATTGTTTTGGAAATGGCTCCGCGCTTTGGGGGTAATGCTAAGGGGCAATCCTGGCAGGGCATAGATTATTCGATTGGTGCCGCATATTTTATTGAGCCTGAGGCTGAAACTGATATTGCGAATTTGATCACTGAACTGGGGATTGACCAAATTTGGAAGATTAAATCCGAGGAAGACCCAGTTGCGATTAATGGCAGTATTTATAAGGCTTTCTGGTCAGGTGAAACACTCGGGGATGATGCTTCTGCGAAAGAGCAATTAGAGAAGCTGGCCACTTACTTCAAGACTGTGAATGAAGGTGAAACAATCCCTTATCCAGATATCCCAATTACTGATCCCGAGCAGGAATCTTACATTAAGGAACTGGACAAGGTTTCATTTAAAAGTCACCTGGAGAAAGTCGCTGGCGGGAGATTGCATCCACACATCGAGACGGCAATTGAACAATACTGTTGGTCGTCTTTGAATGCTTCTGCTTCTGAGGTTAGTGCTGCAGCGGGACTTAATTTCTACGCCTCTGAGTTTAGTAACATCGCCTTACTTCCTGGCGGTAATGCCGCAGTTGCTGAGAGAGTGTTGGAGCGACTTTCTCAAGCTGTTCCAGCCGCGAACCTACGTGCTAATTCGCTAGTTTTTGATGTGACAGTCAAGAGCGATGGGGTGCATATCACTTATGTGAATGGCGCCGATCAAGTGCAGACGATCGTTGCCCAAGCTGCGATTATGGCTTGTCCTAAATTTGTTGCAGCCAAAGTGCTCAACGAAATTGAAGCAGAGCGTCTTAAGGAAATTCAAAAAATAAAATATCGTAGTTACTTAGTGGCTAACGTTTGTTTGCAGACTGAGTTCGGCCAAGATCCCTTCTATGACCTCTATATGCTGGGCGATGGCAAACTCGATACCTCAAACACTATGGCAGCAGCTCAGGGTCGCAAAGTTACCGACGTAATTCTTGCTAACTACGCTAAGTCTGTTGCCGGCCATACTGTGCTCACGCTTTATCGTGGGATGCCGTATGAAGGTGCCCGCGCCGATCTTTACGCACCTGGATCCTATGGCCGTTATCGCGATTCATTCGAAAGGCAAATTAATGAAACAATTTTGCCGCTACTGAAACTGAAGAAAGAAAGTGTTGTTGACTTGCGCATCGCGCGCTGGGGGCATCCGCTACCGGTTGCTGCAACAGGGATGATCGCCAATGGCACAACCGCTGCCTTACGCAAGCCTTTCCGCGGAAAAGTATTTTTCGTTGAACAGGATAACTGGGTCTTACCTGCCTTTGAAACTGCATTGACTGAGGCTTTACTTTGGGCGCCGGAAGTAAAGAAAGTTTTACCTAAGGCTAAGCAAGCGTAGCGGACATGAGCAGGTCAATTCACTAACTCCGTATCCAAAAGATACGTGATATGTAGACTTGGTTAGAGTATGCATACAAAATTCTCATATCGAATATCCACGATAATAATATCCTAAGCTAAAATTAATTGATTCTCGATTTTCGAAAGCTTGGCAAAATAGTTATCCAGCATAATCCGGGAAACTACACTATTGATAATTATTTATTAATAGTGTAGTTTCCCGGACTCTCTAATTTGAATATGGGTAGAAGGTAGCCAAAAGGTTTTATTACTAAGATGGCGAGTTCAAGTTCAGAAAACGACACTTTAAATGACAGTAAGTTTAGTGTCGCTTTTCTAGTTTGAACTCGCCATCTTCATCCCGACCATAATTTCTCTGGACAAAATCATGAAACACGCATTTCAACTTAAGACACTCGTCTTTGCGGTTCTGTTCGTGCTCGGCACGCTCAGTTTTGCTCAAGACACCACAACAATGAGATACAAGCAGTGGCAGGAGTCTCAACGACGTTTCTCGACTGCTGAGTCCCCAACATCCACTCAAAGGCACAATGTCCTGACGTCGAGTCAGGTTGAAGCCACTTCGATGACCTGGAGGGAGTATCGGGTTCTGCGCGCCAGCTCGAACACGACTAATCATCAAACAGGCCACAAAGAAGCTCCGACAGAAGCTAACACTACTGCGGGGTTCTTAGATACAGGCCCTACTTACGCCAGCATCGAACCTCCACAAGTTTTCGCCCGACAAGATCCGCCAAAGGAACCTTTGAAGGCCAGCGACTTTGTTAGAGAGGGAGTCATGCCACGGTCACAACGCAGTCGCCTGGAGCTAACTGCGGGACCAAAGGCCAGCACGGCCGTTATCGTCAAGGAACTCGGAGCAAATACTGCTCTTAAAGTTGCGGTAGCGAACTTCCGCGACACAGAACAGTCAGCACGTGAGCGTTCATTCACTTCTGCGCTTATTGATATGCGCTTCGGAGAGGAAGAACGTGGAGCGGCCTTTACTGCTGGAATTGGATCGCAAGACGGGTTGACATATGCACTTGGTTCGGCAAGGGCCTACTGGTTAGAGTCGCTTGGTAGAGATCTGTCGATTCAAGCTGAAACTGGCCTCTATTACTTGCCTTATCGAAGTTATTTTTTCCCATCTGGTGACGATCCGCGACTAACGCAAGATTGGTATCTTCCCAAAGGTGCCAAACCTGAACTTAGCGCCGCAACTCAACTTAGTGTAAAACACAGCTCTAGAATCAATGCCGGAGCAACTCTCGTAAGTGAGTTTAATCCAACTAAACACATTCTTGAGCGTGCTTACCTGAGCTACGACCCTCATCTTGTTTTACTTGCCGATCCAGGTACGGAACGTACAGGTCGATTCAAAGCTAGAGAAATTTGGCTAAATCCCTCGTTTGGTATCTCGACTATAGCAAGTGAAGCATTCCCGACAACTGGAACGTCTCGCGATCAACTAACTGGACTTGAGGCTGGAATGGGTGCCCACCTGATTTGGGGACCACTTCTGGCAGATCTTGATGTTCAAGTTTTCTCACCATTTGATCGCAAGATAAATCCACAACTGTCCCTTGGTGGGAAAATCAGTTACCGCATCAACGATAAAACAACTGCTGTTGTTGGGTATCAGCAAGGTAGTGGACAATTTCTTAACTGGAAAGATTCTAGTAGCGTAGCATTCCCGTTTCACTCCGGAAGTGGCACTTGGTATGCGGGCATTAGAATCAAACTCTGACAGGAAATGACAATGAAGATAGGAAACTTTCTCGGACTGCTCTGCGCAGCCATTTTCGTAGTTCTCGTCTCCACTCTGAGCGCTCAAGCACAACTGGGTGGAACCTCGACCAATAAAGCGACTGCTAATCCAGCACTTAATGTCGCCTTACAAAATGCAGACGGAGGCAAGACAAGCCTTGCGGATCTAGTTCGTAAAGGGCAAAAACCGCTTGTTGTTTTCGCAGTGGAAGTCGACTGCCAAGGCATGCCGGTGTTAAAACCATATCTTAACGAGCTGATCGAGCGGGTGAAAAGTCAGGCTGAAGTAGTCTTCATTTACACTTGTAAACCAACCTGCGCTCGAGAATTTCGAAAGACAGTTGGGATCAAAGGAGGTACCTGGCTTAGCGATACAAAGCTCCAGGTTCTTCAAGGATACGGTCGTCAAGAGAAAGATCGCCTGCCGCTGACCCTATCTGGGCAGTGCTTAGTCATAACTTCGGGTCTTACAGTCAGGCCAGTTGTTTTTCCTAAGCCTCCTAGTGGCGTTAGGAATTTTCAGCCCTATGCAGGAGTCGATCAGTTGATTGGCGCAAAAGGCCCGTGTGCTGCAAAAGTGACTGTTCCAGCTGGGCAGAAGCTGACGTACTGCCTAGTCGGTGAAAGCCCTCACGATCACTAAGATCTGAACATCTGGCGGGGTGACAATTCATCGTTTTAAATCGATTCGATGGCTATCTTCTTCCCGCCTTTTGTTCATTTCTCAAGTCGAGAAGCTCTCAGATAAATATTGATCTTGGCATCGAGCCACTTTGGCGCGTTCAAAAATATTCTGAATCACGCGCAACGAATAGATAAATCTGGACGATAATATAACTAACGGTGTATTTTCATCACATCAAGAAGGCTCGAACCCCGTGCCTAAAATTAAGTATGAGCTTGCCTTGACGAATCAGAAAGTATGCAGCACTACGAGCAGACGCCGCTACTTAATTAATCGCAAATGCTGGCCTTTATTTTTCTTCGGATCAGTCTCGCTTGGTTCAGTTTTCTCTGATGTTGTCGCTGCTTCAGGAAATTGAGTTTCGTCAGGACGTCGTTCTTTGATTTTCTTGCCAAAGAAAAGCTTTTTCATCATCAAGCCCAGCTGATTTTTTGCTAGCTGGACTAGTACTTCCTTAGGAATATCTTCAGGCCATAAAATTTGCTGGCCATGTGAAGGCGAAATGCCCCAGACTGAAGTCCAGGGTAGGATGCAAAGCTCGTATTTATTATTAAACAGTAGATATGCTTCAATTCCGCTATCGTTACGTTCGATTTTACCCTGAAACTGATAACTTAACTTGAGTACTAGCGCCGGGTTATTCAGTAAATTCTCAGGCACAGTTACGCCAGGCTTGCGGCTATCGACGTGCATCAGCACAAATTCGCCCTTCATCAGTTCATCAAACGCTTTAATTTTTTCTTCAGGTGTTTGCATTAAGTCGTTACTAAAGCCAATCCCAGTTATAGCCGTGCTCGATTGTATTCTGAGCGATTGATTCAATCAGCGCATCGTCGTTGTGGCTGAGTAGTCGCAAATTGCCACTGACCCGACGTTTTGCCTCGCTCAGGAAAAGTTTAAGTAAGAGCTGCTCAGCGACAGTCTGTGCTTTTCCTTGAGCTTCAATTGCACTGTGCACACGGCTTAACATAGATGATGCTACAAACAAGTCAATTGCTGAGTCAGCCACGCGCTTACTGAGTAATTGCTTGCCGACGATATTTTTCCCGTGTGCGCGCAGTAGGGCCTCAATTCCTCGAGCAAATTGAGTCGTGAGCCACTTTAATGAAGCTGTTTCGTCGGGTAGAATCCGTTCAGCAAGCTCGAGACGCTCTGATTTAATTGACGACCACGGCGAGAAGCGCCTTGCCGCATAAGACCCGAGCACCCCAAAACCCTTAATCGGGTCATGGAGAAAATTCCCTAAACCGGACTTTAATTCAGTAAAAACATTGCCAACTTCTTGGTATCCAGAGAGAGCAATGTAGAGTCTCAGGATTTCGTTTGTGCCTTCAAAGATCATGTTAATCCTTGAATCGCGCAGTAAACGTTCGTAGGGATAGTCCCGCATAAAACCGTTGCCGCCGGCAATCTGTAACCCCTCATTGACGCTCAGCCACAGTGCTTCAGTCGAGAAAATTTTACTTGCCGCAGCTTCTAGTGAGTAGTCGTCTGATTTTTCGTCGATTAATTTGCCAACGATACCCACAGCACTTTCAGCTGCGTAGCAATTCAGCGCCATGCGGGCCAGCTTCTCTCTGACCAAGCCGAACTCAACAATTGGCCGGCCAAATTGCTTGCGTTCCTTGGCATAAGTTGTAGCGAGTTCAAGCACGCGCTTCATTCCGCCTACCGAACCACCGCCTAAGCCGGTGCGACCGTTATTTAAAATTGACATCGCAATTTTAAACCCTTTACCAGCTTCGCCAAGTAAGTTTGCCTCAGGGACGATTACATTTTCAAAGACAACTGAGCTTGTTGCGGAAGCGCGAATCCCCATTTTGTCTTCCTTCGGCCCGACTGAAATTCCTGGCGTGTTGCGATCGACGATAAAGGCGGAAAGCTTACCCGAAGTTGCGTCGGTTCGCGCAAAAACTGTGAAGAGCCCGGCAATCGGTGCATTGGAAATCCAAATCTTTTCACCGTTTAATTTCCACGAGCCGTCTGGCAATTTCTCAGCAGTAGTGCGAATTGAGGCCGCATCGGATCCAGCACTTGGTTCAGTCAGGCAAAATGCAGCAATCAATTCTCCGCTAGCAAGCTTGGGAAGGTAGCGTCGTTTTTGTTCGGAATTGCCAAAGAGGATAATTCCCTTCATGCCAATTGAGCTATGCGCGCCGATTGTGATTGAGGTTGAAGGATCATACATGCTTGTTTCTTCAAGCACCCGAGCGTAGCCGAGATTTGATAAGCCGAGGCCGTCATGATCTTCAGGGATAATTAAGGCAAAAAGTCCAAGCTCACGTAATTCTTGAATATATGAGTCTGGATACGTGCCACTGACATCGGCAGTACGGAAAAAGTCTTCCCGCGGGGCAAGAAATTTACGGATCGAATCGAGAATGGCGCGCAGGGTTTCTTGTTCGGCTTGAGCAATTACCGGGAAGGGGAAAAGCTCTTGATAGCGGACATCGCCCAAGAAAAGCCCCTTAACTACCCCCTGTGCCTCAGCAATTTCTGCGGTAACTTCTTTTTGCATAAATCCTTAAAAAACTCGAAATTTCACCTACTTATAATCCTTATCGGTTGATCTGGCTAGTAAGCTTATGGGGATTTTTAGCCAACTCCGACTAGGAGAAAACACTAGTTAAGGTACTGACGTCGTATGTCGATATATCAGTTGTAAACTATATGGATCTGATTGTTTTTTAAACAGTTTTTTTTGAGTTCAAACGCTTTGCAACTGAGGTTTTTTAGACGTGAGAGTGCATCCTTCAATCATCACTAATTCTAGTGCCAAGTGGTATTTCCCAGCTAGCGTGATTGTGCTGCTTGCCATTTTAGGAATGAATATCGTGCGTGGTCCGAATAAATCCGCCACAGCCTCAATGCCAGATCAAGCTTCACGTCAAGTTATTGTTGCCAAAGTTGCACTGCTTCCAGGGAAAAAACTCAGCAAAGAAATGTTGATGATTGACACGCGACCGCTCAGTACTCTACCGGGCGATGTCGTCACACAATGGGATGAAGTTTCTAGTCAAGTTCCACTCGGTCCAATCCCAGCAGGATATCCTTTAGCCAAAGCGCTTTTTACTGACCCAAAGGAATTTAATAAAACTCAAACTTCAGCACCAACCCAGCAGCAACTTGCCGCAACGGCCAATGCGCTGGCTGAAGCGCGCCTGACTCCAGTGCGTGAGCGAACCGTTGCAGTTTCGCTGGCGCTTAAAGGCGCACGACCCGAACCAGGATCACGCGTGGCGTTATCTTTGCAAGGCCCCAAAGGAAACTCTGCCCTGGTCTGCGATGAAGCTTGGATTGAGCTTTCTGATCCGAAGTCGACTGAAATTCTTGTGCGGGTCAAACCGGTGATGGCTTTATTTTTAGAGGAAATTAAGTCTTTTGGAACTTTTTCGTATTTAGTAATTGCCGATCAAGGTGAAAGCCCATTTGCTGGACAAACTCTGGCAAGCGTTAAGGAATTGCGTGAGAAACTTATCCCTCCAACAACGCAATTAAGTAACCCTACTGCAGCGATAACGAATGCCACTTCAGGGAAATCTCAAAAAGAAGAAGTTCTCGGGCCGGGAAGTTTTACGAGTTATGCTTGGACCAATGGTGAGGCGATTAAATACAGCGTTGATAAGGATGGTAGGATTTTTGTGATTGATGAGCGCGGACTGGTGATTCCACTCCATGGTTATCCATTTTATAACGAGCGCTGGGTTAGACTTAAAACCGAAGAACTTGCGCATCAAGCGCAACTTGAAGCTGAGAATCAAACAAAAAAAGAAGAATTAAATCAAGAGTCCGAGGCGGCTGTAAAGAACGAGGCTCACGTACCTAGTGCTTTATAGTCCGAGGTAAGTTTTAAAATTTTTGGAAAATTTAGATGGCGCTTTTAAAGCAATTACAAAAATCGCAGAAAAAATTCGACTCAGCTGAGCGCGATGTGTTTGCTGAGGTTGATGAAACTGGTCGATTCGAGGCTTTGGCCGAGCATTTCCAGAAAAACGAAATAGAGCCTGAGGCTGAAGTAAATACTGCACAAAGTAAAATTAGACTTACCTCTGGATTGCCTGAACTAACATCAGAGCATCAAGCCAGTAGCTTACGTAGCGGCACTGCAAGTCAGCACAAGCGTGAGACCAATACAGCTAAAGTTGTGCGCCGTCATAATCCAGCCGGTCAACCCCGTGCACGGGCAAGTAACCTTGAAGAGGGGATGCCGTGGTGGCTTACCGAAGTAAAAAAACCTAACCCGCAGATTGAGCTTTTAGTTCCGCAAGCACGCAAAATGCTCAATGAGATTATCCCTAGCGACGGCAATATCTCGATTGATTTAAAAACCGCAGTACAACACTCTGTCGAACTAGCATCAGAACTAATGCGCGGTGAGGTGCGCATCACTGACCGTGATATTGAACAAGCTGCCAAGGAGCTTTATAGCCTTGTTGCCGGGAAGGGCCCACTCCAAGCGCTCTATGACGACCCCTGGATTACCGATATTTTTATCGATAATCATAAAAGCATTAAAGTAATTCGTCGTGGTCAGGCGCTTGAAACCCCATTCTATTTCCGCAGCAAAGAAGAATATAAGGCGTTTATTGCGGGAATGCTCCAATCTGTTGGGCGCGCACTGAACATGAGTTCGCCAATTATTGACTGTGTGCTCGATGATGAGCATCGCAGTCGTATTAACGCCGTGGATGCTTCGCTGATTGATGGAGATGAGCCGCGAGTCTGTATTCGCGTTCCGCGACTACAGCATGTGGCATTTTATGACATTATTCGTTCGAAAACTTTACCCCCTACATTAGCTGCATGGCTGACAGAGCTTGTCGGAACGGGTGAAGTTAATATTCTAGTAGTTGGTCCAACAGGCGCTGGTAAAACTGTCATGACCACGGCGCTGCTAAGTTGCGTGAATTCAGATGAGCGCATTATTACGATTGAAGACGTGCCTGAAATTTTTGTGCCAACTGCGCATCTAGAAAAATTAGTTTCGCGCCCAGCAAATTCGCAGGGCGAGGGCGAAATAAAAATGCCCCAACTGCTACGCGCCGCATTGCGTCGTGCCCCGCATCGTATCGTCGTTGGAGAAATTCGAGATGAAGAGGGGAGACTATTTTTACGTGCCTTGGAGACTGGACATGCCGGTTCGATTGCAACAATTCATGCTGAGTCAGCACGGGATAGTTTGTGGCGCTTACTGGATGTGGTTGCAGCCTATGAATCTGCTCCGCAAGAAAGTATTATGCGACGTATCGCACGTTCTGTGCATATCGTGATTACGATGAAGAAGATTGATGGTCGGGCGTGCCTGGTTGATGTCTCTGAAGTGCGAACTCCAGTTGAAGGTGAGTTTATCGTGCAGCCACTAGTTGAGTTTGAACGCGAAGAAGACGGGAAACGTCAATGGCGCTTAAAGACTAATCATTCATACTGGATCGATCGACTACGCGAAAAAGGCATTAATCTTTCTGCTGGTCCATACTTGCTGCAACCCGATCACGGGGAAGAGTAGGGAGTAAGCTATGCGGGAACTGGATCGCTTCAAAGCATTAAAAATTCAAGGTCTAACGGCTGCGCAGAAAACTGAGAAACAGCAAAGTCAAAAAAAGACGACCAAGGATGCTAAGCGTGGCAGCTACTCTGAAAGGCTGCTGCAAGCCGGAATTTATTTACCGAGTAGCGTTTACATTGTTGGAATAATGCTTGTAGCTATTTTCTTTGGCATTTTGATGGGGCGTTATATTGGGCCACTTGCTGGGCTGATTTTTATCCCTGCCTGCCTCTACTACTTTCTTGATGTTTATTTAGTAGCGCGCGCCGAAAAGCGCCGGCGTGATGCGGTGATGCAACTCCCGGGATTTGTGGATGCGCTCTCTGCCTCTCTGCAAACGGGCTATAACATGGAAAAGGCAATCGATCATGCAACGGTTGCTTTACCTCAGGGTGTTTTTAAGCGTGAACTTCGGCGCGTAACTGAGTTATTAGATAAAGGAGTTGCACTGGATGATGCTTTGATTGTGATCAGTAATCGCATTACTGGCCAAGAAATTGTTTCACTCTTAGTCACAATTCGTTTGTTTTCTGATATGGGCGGACGGGTGCTTGAGCCATTTCGACGTCTGGGATTTAAAATTCGTGAACAGCAAGCCGTGCTGGAGCGCGCACAGCGCGATTTAGTCGGCACCAAGCAAGCTTTTTTTGTAATTTTTGGCTTATCAATCATTGTTCCAATCTCACTGCTCTCAACGCAGCCGGATTACTTGCAGCAGGCATTTGCCGACCCGCGGATTGGGTTAGTGATGCAGCTTGCGATTGTGATCCAACTGGTCTGCTTTTTATTGTTCAAGCACTTCACGACGCTTAAGGTTTAGCTTATGTGGGCAATCTTATTTTGTGCAGTAATGCTGGTCGTCTGGATGGCTCACTTTGCTGAAGTGCAGCAGGCGCGTCAGCGCGAGCTAGGGCGTTTTACTGCCTTTCGCAGCATCCAGCGCGAGTCATTCGATAAGCGACTGGATCGTTGGTTTGAACTACTCGGACGTAGGCTGACTGGATTTAGCGCAGAGCGCCAAGAACAGTTACACCAGGACCGTGAAGTTAAACGTAAGCTCAAAGAGGCAGGCTTAGAGACTTTGAGTGATCAGGGGCGCTTTGTTTTAATCCGGATTGCTTGTTATTCACTCTGGCCGGTGATTACGATTTTTGCCTGGATTAATTTCAGAACCTATTATGCAAACGTCACGACAATTTTTAGTTTAGCTTTACTAGTATTAATCCCTGAACTCTGGCTCAGCCGAAAAACGCATAACCGCAAAGAACAAATTCGACGCGAGTTGCCCTTGGTGATTGATTTAACCAATTTAGCAACTTCTGCCGGCTGGGACGTGTCTTCAGCGTTGGAAAAAGTAATCGACTCACTTTCGGTTGAATTTCCGAATCATCCCTTAATTAAGGAGTTGCGTAAGGCACGCTGGCTTGCCACTAGCGGCTATACCTGGGAGGAAGCACTCGACCGTGTGGCGAAAAAACTTGATGATGATACCGTCTCCCGCGTGTCCGAGGCTTTGGCTTTAGCGCTTGATAAGGGCGGAGATCGCTCCTTACAGCTAAGTGGGATTGCGCAAGACGCTCAGCGCACATATTATGCAGCGCTAGATAAGCGCTTAGCGGCAATTCCGGTTAAGGCTTTGATTATTACGGTGGTATTATTTTTAACTTATTTTTGTATTCTACTTGCACCGGCAATGGTTAATGTGCAGGGCAAGATTTTATAGTAGCGCGGTTTAGATTTAACGATGGCTCACCGAGTATTAATTGTAGAAGATTCGCAAGCGCAGTCGGCTTTGATCGCAAGTATTGTCGAGCAGGCTGGCTATAAGCCGATTGTTTATAACGATATTACCACAGGGATTGGACAGATTCTTACGCGTGAAACTCCAGATATTGTGTTGCTTGATCTTAATCTAGTCACCCCTCAAGGCGTGCAGATGGCGGATGGGTTTCAAGTTTGCCGTCAAATTAAACGCCAGTGTCCGAATGTGCCGGTGATTATTGTGACTTCAGAAGGTGAAGATGAGGCTTGCGAGTGGGCTTTCCTCCAAGGTGCTGACGCCTTCTTTCAAAAACCCTTTTCTCCGACAGAACTGACAAAGCTTATACTTGAGCAGCTATCTCGTAAGTCAACTGACAGCTAGGGGGAGAGTTCTTTTTTTGAAGACCTGCTTCCCTCAAGGTCTCGTTCAAGATGATGAAATGGACCTTTTCTTTTCCTTTACTCTACGCTCCGAGTGCTCGAGTCGAAGGCACGCCGAGGTCTCCAAAAAACTTAAAGCTTAATTTATAAAAGAAGGTGGCTGCCAGGTTCATGTCTAAAACCTTATGTGACAGCCACTCAGAAGTTTGTCTCTAGTCTCTTTTCTCGAGAGTTTGGTAGAGCACCCAAACTGCATTCTGAGCATCTCCCAACTCATCGCGGCTTCTCTGGGAACGCTGTCCTTGATAGTCATGAGTGAGCGCATAGATAGACCAGGCAGTGCCTTCTCCCAAGCTTTGCATTAGTGTCCAGGCGTTTTTGTCATGATGATTCGTCACGGCGAGTTTCGGCGCAAGTTTCGTCAAGCACAAAAGTAGGTCGAGCATTGTCACCTGTGCGGTATGCGGGTTTTTCGTTGCAGTACCAGTCAAGACAGTAGCAAGGAGTTGAATATCTCCGAGTGAATTAGCCGCAGTGCGTGCCAGCGACCAATCTTTTTTGGCGATTGCATGCTCAGCCACATGACGTAGCAGCGCTTTGTGGCTAGTATTTTGGGCCATGCGGCAGACTGTTCCCCACTCGTTTTTAGCAATGTAGTGATCGGCGATTTCTCTAACTAAGGTGTGGTTTTTCGCCGCACATGCTGCTTTTTTTGCATCGTCCCATCTTCCAGCATCGATGTGGGCACGCGCCATGGACTTGAGCAGTTCACGGTCATTGGCCTTCGAGGCGCAAACCTTCGCACGATAGTAGTCTCCTTTGTCAAAGAACACCTGTGCGTAGGTTGAAAGCGTATGTTGGTCTTTCGAGGTCCGAGCAAGCCTAAAGGCTTCCTTGGGGTTTTCCTCGAGTAAGTGTCGAAATTCGATGGCAGTGTCAGTAGACATGTTTGTTCCGAAACAGCTCCACGGTCAATTGGGTGGAGCCATTCTTTTCTTAACTTGGTGTAAGCTCAGAAAAGAATGGCCCGCACTGCGGAGTTGAACTCACCGGGTTTAACTCCCCGGGTTGAACCCGTGCTACGAATGTAAATTTTTCAGTAAAACCTTAATGATTTTTGGCAGCCACGCTTTACAGATGCAATTTGGGGTAGACAAATTACAGACAAATTGAGCCTGCGAAGCGTGGTTGTGATACTTTACCCAGATAGAGTTGATGGAGAGCAAAAAAGAAGAAGTTAGATAGCACAGATAAAATTATCTTTAAACTTACCCTGAGAGTTTGCTAGCAGTACACAATAAATCTAGGTCTTTTCAAGCGCTTATCGAGTAAATTAGGTAGCAGTGACAATAAATTAACTAACTAACTACTTCGCAGTGGCATTTTTTATACTTATGTAGTATAGTTATATAGATATGGCGATTGTCTCGTTTAAAAACAAGGAAACGGAAGAAATTGCACATGGCAAGAAAACTAAGCGCACAGTTAAGTTGCTTCCGACAGAGCTCCACTATGTTGCCTATAAGAAGCTTATCTTTCTAGATAATATTAAAACGTTAGAAAGCTTACGTGCCTGGCCCGGACTTCGCCTTGAAAAGTTATCTGGGACAAGGAAGGAGCAATACAGCATTCGGATTAATGACAAGTATCGAATTTGCTTTAATTTTAATAACGGTGAAGTTTTAAATGTTGAGATTATAGATTATCACTAGGAGTTAATCATTATGCTACCAAATACAATACACCCAGGTGAATTCTTACAAACAATTCTCGAAGAGCGTAGCATTTCGCAATCGCGCCTAGCCGCACACATTGGAGTTGAGCCCGGTGTGATTAACCTTATTTGCAATGGTAAACGCGGCATTTCTGCGGTCATGGCAAAAAAGCTTGCAAGAGCACTTGGCACAGACTCAGAGTTATGGATGAATTTGCAAATCTCTTATGATTTAACTAATGCTGATGACCCAGAGTTTGGCAAGCTTAGAGCCTAAGGACTATCTGAGCATTCGAGACGAAGACGCATAGCAGCTGATAGTAACCTTCTAAGGCAGATTCAAAGCCAAAGCAGCCAAGTAGCGCAGTACTCTTAAAAAGCCTTATTTATTAGGATTTAAATCGCATATTAAGAATTGATGCATCGCGGCATATTTTAGGGTTATAACTCAACAGGTTATGAGAATTCTTGTTGTCGATAAGGATGAGGCTAGTCGCGCGCTTTTAATGTCTCGTGTGGAGGAGGCAATTCGCCAAGTCGGGCTAAAGCGTGTCGATCTCGCGCTTGGTGACTATAGCTTATTCAGTGAACTTGCCACGACCGAACCTTGTGGGGCAATTTTTCTTGGACCGTCTTTAATTGGCGAAGTCGAAAGTGCGATGCAACTTGCCCGCGCGGGCTTCCCCAGCGTTCCCTTGGCGCTTGTTCTCGATAATGAAGTTTATGCTGAGCGTGCCGTAGAGCTACGTAGACTTTTACCAATCCGCCTGATCGCTATTGCCGACATCCCACAAATGGCAGCTTTCCTCCTCGACTCAGAGACAGAATTAAATACTCTACCAGGGAATAAGAACCGCGGCGTTGTTGCAGTCACGCAACTCAAGGGTGGCGTTGGCTGCTCGACAGTTGCTGCCGCTTTAGCTTCTTGCTGGGCTAGACACGGCTTAAGCACCGCATTGGTTGACCTTGATGACGTAAACCCACAGCTTTCTGACTGGGCACGCGCTAACACTTCTCAACGCCTTGCCGTTTCCGAACTGCTACGCCAGGGAGAGGTTTCCAAGCAACGCATCAATGACTTGGTCAGTCCAGTTGATGGTTATGATGGAAAACTAGTCGTTGTTCCGCAACCTGAACTCTATCGCGAGAGCTTCCACTTTAAAGCTGACGTCCTCGAGCATGCGCCCAGTGCAGTAAACTTCGTAAAAACATTAATTAGTTTATTACGGGAGGAGTTCGATGTTGTTGTTGTTGATGTCGGTCGCTCCTGGGGCGTTGCCAGCTTTGCGATGCTACCGATTAGCCAGCACATTCTTTTAGTAATGGATGATGATGGCATGTCAGTGCGGCGAAGTATTGATAACCTTCAGCGTTTGGTTAAAGAGTCTGACGATGCCGAGGAGTTTGATTTAAGTCGTTGGTCAGTTGTGCTTAATGCTGTCACCGGAAAGTTGCTTACAGCTAAGGATGTAGCAACTGAATTACAAGAGTTGGAACTCTTTCCTGAGACTTCAAACTTATACACCATGCCTTTTTCCGAAACAGGCAGACAGTGGGGCGCGCCTGGGCAAAGCTACTTTGATCTAGCTGAGCCACAAGGGCGTCAGGCTGTGCAACATATCGCTTTTAGTATTATCCCGTTTCGTCAAGAGTTGGTGATTGAGCAACCACTAGAGAAGTTGATCAAGGGTGTGCAGAAACTCACCGGTCAAACTTTGTTTGGCCAGAAGCTTGCAAGTTTCGTGGGGGCTCCCGCTAGAAGCAGTGAGTCGGTAAAGAAATGAACGAACACAAGGAAGACCTAGAGAGTGCGACTTATAAGGTATTACACCAACCAAAAGAATTCATCTGCTTACTTGCCTATCTTCCAGCGCTATTAGTTTTATTTATCTATGCGGGGTTTTGTTCTCCAGTTGACCCTGATTTGGGTTATCATCTGACAGTCGGTGAACAAGTTTTAAGCCGCTTTGCCGTACCAACAATTGATAGTTTTCGTTTTGATTCTCAAGATCCAGAGCTTGCCTATTCATGGCTACCGGCAGTTTACTTATATTTCGCTCATAGCTTTGGCGGCGCATGGGGGCTTAAAGTTTGGCTGTTAATTCACGTAAGCTTCTTAGCGATTTTGCTTTCCTATACTGTCTACGATCGCATTCGCCCATTTAATGCCGCGGTTTTATTATTGCTTGCTTCAATTGCGCTGCTGCAGGTGGTCACTCCGCGCCCGCGACTTTTGGCGCTGATAGTTTTTGGCCTTTTTCTGGGCTACGTAAAAATACGCGATATCAACCATGAGCGTAGTCAGCAGAGATTTGGTGACCGCCAAACCATTGCGGCAGTCTTCTTGCTTTCGCTCGTTTGGGCTAACACGCATATTTCCTGCGTGCTGGCACCGCTAATTTTGCTGTTAGATTCGGTGATTGCGCTCTCGATTAATCCGCGACGCTCTAGTCTCGGTTACGAGTGCTTAAGACTACTGGCTTGCATTTTGGGGCTTTTATTTAATCCTTACGGGGCAAGAATTTTTCAAGCCGCCACACTCTATACGCCCGAGTCTCAAAGTATGGTTGCCCCCTATGTGCTCGAGCTACGTGGTTTTTTTGACGTGCTCCAGCCGTATCCGCTTTGGTTTTGGGCAACCTTGGCGTTTGTTGTCGTTGCCATACTCCAACTTGTGATTACGCTACGCATTGCCTTTGAACGCCGTAGCTTGTTGCAGCATTTACTAGTTGGCTTCGGGTTAGTAATCTTTACAGGGTATTTGACGCTACAATCTTCGAGAAATCTTTCCTTTTTTATTCTCAGCACAATTTGGATGCTTGCGACAATTAAAGTTCCACAGCCGAAGTGGGCAAGAAGTGCATCGTGGTTGGGAATTGCGCTAGCTGGAGTTGCTTTTGTGGTGGGCATTCAAGCCAGTCAAGCGCGTGGTAGATACGATCAAGTTGAAGGATACTTTGCTAAAGCCCCAATCAGCGAAGGGCTAGAGGTAGTGCGCCCCTTAATTTCTCAAGGTAAGGTGGGAACTAAGGTTTGGCGAATTTTTACAGCACCAGATAAAGGGCATTTTGTGAATTGGTGGCTTACGCATTATCGTCTACAGAAGCGTGCTAAGGTTTTTGTTGACGGTCGCACGGATGCGCTTGGCGTGAAGCGTTTTTTTACGGCGGAGGAAGCGCTTTGGGGACCGTGTTTCGAAAAAACTCTAGATGATATCCAGGCCGATATTGCTATTGTCAATCTCAAACACCCGCTCTTTGAGCAACTCTTGCAAAATAAAAATTGGGTCCCACTTGGCGGCGCGACAGAAGTTACCTTTGTTAGAGCACAACTGTGACTTAATTTTGCTCAGATTTCAATCTAATCTTTTCTAACAAGCCCTTGATTTTGCTTGGATGATAATTGCTAAAATAGCTTTTCCAATAAGTTTGTTCCCAGACTTCGTCATTTGCGTATAACAGCACATCGTTCATGGAGTTGTAAATCAAGCGCTTTGCTGATTTTTTTACAGAACGAGACTTTGGATTGTACGCTATCGATCGGCCAGCTAATTTTAGGGCACAAATATCATTTTCTCCGTCACCCACATACAACACTGACTGAAGTTCTATCTCTAATTTGTGGGCGATATGCAGTAGGACATTGGATTTACAAAACGTATGCGCTTTGCACCCGTTTGGATGAAGCATTAGTGGAGAAATCGTTACTTCCCCCGTCGATACTCCAGCTCTGTAGCGTAATATATGGGCGACGCAAAAATCAGCAAACACTCTTCTGCGAATGATCTCGGCTGGTAAATAAAAGCTGTCTGTCACAATTCCTACACGGTAGCCTATTCGCCTCAAAGAAATTATTGTTTCACAAATGTTGTTGGTCAGCGGGATTGATTTAGCCACTTTTTTGACAGTTTCGCGAGATGTACCCGCCAATACGTTTGCAATTTTTCTGGTTCTTTCCTCATCGCTGATAGAGGTGCTATCTAAGAACCTTTCTAATTCACTTGATTTCCTCTCATGATCTGCAAGAAATTTTATGAAGCGGCCTTGAATAATCGTCCCATCCATATCGAAGAGCGCAAGTTTGTCTGCTTCTCCAAGCTTGTTTAAAGCTACAGATAATTCTGCATGCGCGTGGTGCTCAATTTCCTCCACTTCTCTTAATTGCGCTACATGAAGACGGCCGTATCTTGAGGCACGGTCAATTATTACTCTAGATACCTGCTTTGCCATGTCCGCCAAGACATCCAGATCATGGCTGTCATGTTCGATATGGCCGATATCAATTTGAGTTATTTTTGCACCTTGGTAATGCGAATCCAAAAGCAGCCCAACGTCAACACCGTAATCAGTTTCGAAATCAACTCGCTTTAAAATACTTTTCTTCCCTGCGACAATACCCCCCAAGGGTTGGCTGATATGTGAAAGTTCAGGAAAGAAAGTTTGCAGTAATGGTTTGGCCGTTAGAGTCGTAACTCTGCCACTTTTCCTGGAGAAACTAGCCTTTACAAAATCACTTTCATCATTAATGATTGGCGTGCAAAGTTTCTCAACAATATCTTGGTCTAAATTCTGTAAATCTCCATCGAGAAACATAATTATCTCAGATTCTGCTATTCGGACCCCATCCTCTAATGAAGCACCCTTACCTAGTAGGGTGCTCATTATAACAGTAGCTCCAGCGGATTCTGCTAATTGTCGAGTTTCATCAGTAGAGCCATCGTCAATCACAATCACTTCTTTGACTAAGGGAGATTTTTTTACAAGGTTGACGATTTCATAAATACGCTCAGATTCGTTTAGCACCGGGATAAGAACTGTTATCATAAATATTGTGTCATATCCAAAAGAAGAATCTACCGCGAGGTTGTTGCATATAATATAGTGAATGCGCAAGGACAGAAATAATATGTCAATTATTAGCGTCGACTTTTCTAAAGAAGCAGAGGACCGTTATTTAACTTATGCGTTGAGCGTAGTGAATAACCGTGCGATTCCGGATGTGCGTGATGGCTTGAAGCCCGTGCAGCGCAGGATTTTATTTGCAATGTATAGTCATTTGCATCTAACTCCGGAGAAAAATTTCAGAAAATCTGCGGCGGTAGTCGGCGAGGTTTTAGCGAAATTTCACCCCCATAGTGACCAAGCTTGCTATGAAGCAATGGTGCGCATGGCCCAAGACTTTTCGCTGCGCTACCCACTGATTAAAGGTCAAGGGAATTTCGGATCGCTTGATGGGGATGGCGCGGCGGCATATCGCTACACTGAAGCCAAGCTCTCGAAGTTCGCACTCGAAGTGATTGGAGACATCGATCATAAAACCGTTGATATGCGTTTTAATTTCGACCAAACTACCGATGAACCGGTAGTGCTTCCCGCGCGCGTACCGAATCTACTTGTTAACGGATCGTCGGGGATTGCCGTTGGACTTGCAACCAACATTCCACCGCATAACCTCAGTGAAGTAGTTGAGGCGCTCAAGCTCATTCTAGCTGACCCAGAGGTAAAAGATGCAGAACTACTGAAAGCGATTAAAGGCCCAGACTTTCCAACTGGCTGCTCAATCGTCAATACCAAAGCTGAGATTAAAGAGATTTATGCAACTGGCCGCGGTACAATTTACATGCGCGGAGATTACTTAGTTGAAGATTTAAGTCGGGGGAAAAGGCAGTTAGTGATCACCTCGATTCCTTATGGCGTGAACAAATCGCAACTTGTCGAAAAAATAGCTGAACAGATCAGTAATAAAAAAATTCAGTTGATCAATGACATCCGCGATGAATCAACTGATGACATCCGGGTAGTTTTAAATCTCGTTGGTGATGCTGACCCAGATGTGGTGATGGCCTTTTTATATAAGCACACGCAGCTCGAATCTCCCTTTGCAGTAAACCTTACTGCGTTAGTTCCCACTGACAATCCTTTTGCGACTCGACCAAAAACGCTTTCCTTAAAGCAAGTCTTGCTGCAGTTTTTAAATTTCCGTCGTGATGTAACGCGCTCAAAACTTGAATTCGAGAAGGCAGAGTTGGAGAAGCGCATTCATCTGCTAGAGGGCTTAAAAATTGTCCTCGATGCGCTAGATGAGGCGATTAAAATTATCCGTAAAAGCGATGGGCGCAAAGATGCCGAAGAGAAGCTGATTAAACGCTTTAAATTGACTGAAACCCAGGCAAGTTACATCGTTGAGCTACGCTTATACCAACTCTCTAAGACTTCAGTTGATCAAATTCTTGAAGAATTAACTGAAAAGAAAAAGCGTGTTAAGGAAATTGTTAAAATTCTTGCTAGTGAAAAGCTTTTACTAGGCTTAGTTGATGCTGACTTAGATCGCGTTGTTGAGGAATTTGGCGATAAGCGGAAATCGAAAATTATTACCACCAGTCAGGAGTTTGAATATGATGCTGACAGCTATATTCAACACGAAGATGTTTCAGTCCTAATTACTAGAGACGGCTGGGTCAAGCGTCAAAAGAAGGGCTTGAGTGTGGATTCGGCAAGGTTACGCGAAGGCGACGCAGTGCAGTTTATTCTCGAAGCCTCAACGCAAGACACGCTTAGTGTGATTTCCTCGCAAGGCGTAGTCTATGGGCTGAAGGTCCTGGATTTGCCACAAACCAGTGGCTTTGGTGACCCAATTCAAAAGCACGCTAAATTTTCTGACAACGAGCGTATTGCCGGGATTGATTTAATTAAAAATGAGAAAATTTCTGGTGAAGCACTTGTGCTTACTACGCGTGGCTTAGGCATGCGCGTGCCACGCGAATTAATGCTTGGGGCAAAACGCGGTGGGAAGAAGCTCTGCAAAATCTCAGAGGGGGACGCCCTAACAGTTTATCTTCCAGTTGAAAAAAATAGCTTAATCTTTAGCCTAACGTCTGGCGCTTATGGACTGCTCTGGAAAGTTGAAGAACTGCCTCTCGTTTCAGGACCTGCCAAAGGCGTGATTACAATGAAGCTACCGACTGAAGAGCAAGTAGTCGGCGCCTTAGTTGTAACTAAAGACGCCAAAGTTTTGGCTGTAAAAGAATCTGGTTCGACCAGTCAAATTGACGTAAAAGACTTATCCCTTTCATCGCGAGCCAAACGTGGCCATAAATTGGTGCGTAACGGACTACCCCTAATTGGTTTAAAACAGGGATAAGCGCGAAAGGTTTTATAGTGATCGCAGTGAACGTGTAGGTACAAATGGGCAAAGATAAATCTGCCGCAAATTTAAATACTAAGAAGCGATACTCTGCCGAAGATATCGAAGTGCTTGAAGGTTTGGAGCCTGTGCGTGAGCGCCCCGGCATGTATATTGCGGGCACAGACACGCCCCAAGGCTTACATCAGCTTGTTTCAGAAATTGTTGATAACAGTGTCGATGAGGCGATGAATGGGCACGCTGACCAAATTACTGTCACTCTGCACAAAGATAGTTCGAGCGTAACTGTGACCGATAACGGCCGCGGTATTCCGGTTGATCAACATAAGAAATTTAAAAAATCTGCCCTCGAGCTAATTCTGACAACGCTCCATGCGGGCGGTAAATTTGGTGACCAAAACTATAAAACAGCAGGCGGTTTACACGGCGTGGGAAGCTCTGTCGTAAATGCGCTTAGTGTTGAACTAATTGCCCGCGTGCGACGAGAAGGTGGTGAATACGAGCAAACTTTTTCGCGTGGTAAACCGACTTCAAAACTAAAAAAGCTCCGTGACTTCCGCGGTTCAGGCACGACAATCTTTTTTAGACCAGACCCGGATATTTTTTCTTCGATTAAGTTTTCTAGCGATATCATCCGCCAACTTCTAAAGGGCAAGGCTTACCTTAACCCGGGGCTGATGATTACGTTTCTCGATGAAAAATCGGATACCAAGGAAGAGTTTAAATTTCCCGATGGCATTCGCTCACACCTGGCAGAATTACTAGCAGAAGACCAACAAGAGCCGCTGCAAGCCGAGACTTTTTATCTCGAGCGTGATGACAAAGCTCAAGTTCAAATTGCCCTGGCCTGGACTGAAGCAACAGCTGAAAGATTTTTCTCCTATGTTAATGGCATTCATACTCCTGATGGTGGCACGCATGAGCAAGGAGCAAAAAACGGCATCGTTAAAGCCGTGAAAAATTACTGCCAAACTCACGAGGTTTTACCCAAGGGCGTAAAACTAATTGCCGAAGACATTCGTGAAGGAGTGTTTTGCGTAGTTTCTGTCAAACTGCCTGGCGGGGCGTTTAAAACTCAGTTTCAAGGCCAAACAAAAAGCAAGCTTAATAATCCCGAAGTAACCCCACTAGTTGAGAATGTCACACGTGGACTAGAGAAGCTGCTTAACGAAAAGCCCAGTGCTGCCCAGGCAATTGTCGAGCGCATTATCCTTGCTGCCAAAGCTCGCGAAGCTTCACGTAGCGCCGTGCAAGCCGTAACTCGCAAACTTGCGGGAGGTTCGCGCTTAACGCTACCTGGTAAACTTTCTGACTGTAGTTCGGGTCGTGCGGATGAAACTGAACTTTTTATCGTCGAAGGGGACAGTGCCGGGGGAAGCGCTAAGCAGGGGCGCGACAGAAATTTTCAAGCCGTGCTCGCCTTACGTGGTAAAGTTTTAAATACAATTTCGGCAAACACCAAGCAGATTTTAGAAAATAAAGAATTTCAAAATATCATTTCAGCTTTAGGCTGTGGCTTTGGGGAACATCTTAAGCTTGATAAACTTCGCTACGGCAAAGTCATTATTCTTACCGATGCCGATGCTGACGGCATGCATATTTCAACTCTGCTACTTGCATTTTTCTTCACGCACCTCCGTGGCTTAATCGATCGCGGCGCGATCTATCTCGGGAAACCGCCACTCTACGGAGTTTTTCCTAAGGGTAGTGGTGAAAAGAAACCGTTCTTTGCTTTTTCTGATAAAGAATTAGAATCACAGATCGGCAAAAAAGGACTCTCCACTGCGCATATCACGCGCTATAAAGGGCTTGGTGAAATGAATCCCGATACGCTTTGGGACACAACTCTTAACCCCAAGACGCGCACGCTACTTAAAGTTAAGGCCGATGACCAAATAAAAGTCACTAAAAAACTCCAGGACCTGATGGGTAATGACTCCAAGTATCGCTTCGAATTAATCCAGTCCCGCGCGCACGAAATTGAGATTGATGTGTGATCGGCGCCCTTCGGCTTGAACTTATACTTTTCCATTTTACTTGAAATGGAAAGAGAGAAACTTAAGTATAAGTTGAAGCTGAAGGGAAAGCGCTAAA
Source organism: bacterium (assembly GCA_016786595.1). NCBI lineage: Bacteria > bacterium. Next base: position 70,231 of record JAEUWB010000051.1, read on the forward strand.
AATTAATAGGTTAAACTAGTTTCAACGCGCTTGATCCATGTGGAAAGTGACATGGCTTTACGCTTTTTCGAGCGTGGGACTTTCACTCTCACAGTATTTGTCACAAGCTCGCCGTAACTTGGGCACTGCAGGCGTGCGCGGAAATAAGCGTATTGAGATTTTTTCTTAATTGATTTTAGTCCAGTGCGTGAATAGAAGTAATCGATCCCTCCCGGAGCTGGTGCTGCTACAACCTGTGAGCGGAGAGACGAAAAGCTGCTTTTGTGTGATCCATCAAAAATTATTGTGCAGGCCTCGGCTAGTGTATCTGTATTTAGAGCTAAAGTTACTTGTCCACGACTCTTACTAAAAGATGCAGCAAGGGAGACTGATGGTGGTGGTGGGGGTGGTGGCTCCGGAGGAAGCGGTGGATCACCTTCTTTGAAAGTTAGGCAGGCAGTTCCCGAATCTGCCAGATGTGTAGCAATATCGTTCTGCGAGGTTGCAGAGAAAAATGCTTGTGCAGGATCGAAGAGTGCAGGATACATCAGCGAATAAGGCAGTGCTGTATCGTGCGGCGCTCCGAAGTTGTGACCAATCTCATGCGCAATGGTTAAGTGGTCAATTGCCGGATTAAATACTTGGGTTAAACCGTAGCTCCAAAGATTACCATAGAGGCAAGTGACTCCTGTATAAGCAAGGCCAATAATTGAGCTATCAATTTCCTTACCGGTAACTAAATGAAAAATACTTGCTGCCGGTTTGCTTTCCAGTGCATTAACATAGTCCTTAAACTGCGGAAGTAACACGAAAGAATCAGTTGAAGTAAAAGGCTGCGTCGAGCTTGTCTGCGTTTCCGTGGAAACGATATTAAACGCTAACCTCAAATCTCTTGCGTAAATTGTTTGCGCAGCATTCAGGATTAAAGCCATTTGATTGTTAGCGTTTACGCCATACTTTAGGTAGAGCTCGTAGTCTCCATACAAGGCAATTGGAGTTTCATAATATCCAATAGTGCTCGTGTGTCGTGAAGCCGACTGAGTAGCGGCATGTTCACCATCATCAGATCCGCAAGTGCTCGGTGTTAGTGCTGCCAAAGCGTCATCTTCAAGCATGCCTACTTGATCTGTGGCGCTATCAACTAGTGGCGCAGTAATCTGATAGGAGCGTTCCCCATAACGGTGGTCGTGGAAACTAATTTGTAGCGTCGTTGTGCCATTACGTTCGTCAATTCCACCAGCGACTGGAATAATATTGCCTTGGGAATCTTGCAGCGAACCACGTAAAAGCACTAGCTCGCTCTCGTCGGCGCTAATCTCTCCAGCATGATTAAAACTAGCATTCCAATTTTTGCGTTGCACCGCAGAGAATACTCCCTGCAGTTCTCCGAATTTATCTGAATTAATTCCAATTGGAATAGTTTGATCGATGCGTTCAGCAAGAGTGCTGCGCTGCGTGAGTAATTTATTGATTGCTGAAGATTGAATCTTTAACTGTGCTGTATCTTGTGCAATTGCATCGATGACAACTGTAAAAGTTAAAATGCTAAATGCAATAAATCGAATGCGATTCCAAAACATTAGTTAAAAACCTAAGTTAAAATATTGGGAACTAGCGCGAAAACCTGCTTGCCCCATTTAAGGAAGCGACATCTTTCGAGAATAACTTAAGAACTTCTTACTAATCTTTATGACCAGCCTGTTCGAATCTGTTGAAAATAGTAATTTTCAGGAGGAAACATTAGAATAAGCATTCTCTTGAATGCTTAAAATTAAGCTGTAATTATTGTAGAAAACTTGTTTCCAGCAATGTGCGCGCGCAGATCGCCTAAGAGGTAAAGTGAGCCAAAAATAAGGATGGTTGCAGCTTCAGGTGACTTTGTTGCTGCGCAATCAAGGGCAAGCTTGGGGTTTGGGATTACCTCTCCTGTCTGGAAGAAAGCTCTTAGCTCGTCTGGATCAAGAGCCTGAGGGTTTTCAGATTTAGTCCAAATTATCAAAGCACTTTGCCGCGTTTCAAGAAAATTTTTAACTCTACTGAGCATTCCCGGCCAATCTTTATGTGCTAAAATTGAACAAATAAATACGATTGGGCCCTTGAGTGTCGAGCAAAACTCTAAAAGAGCTTCGACCCCTTGAACATTATGTGCGCCATCTAAAATCACGCGTCGTGGCGGGTTCCCATAATTAAATTCTTCAAGCCTTCCCGGCCAACGCGCGGCTATTGCGCCTTGCTCAATAAATTCGCGATGAATTCCTAGTGCTAAGGCCGCACGCACTGCTAGTGCCAAATTATGCAGCTGATGTTCGCCGAGTAGTTTAAACCCGGTGAGATCGAGTTGGCATTTTTCCCCTTGGAAATAAAAAAAACGTAAACTCCGGTCGAGCTCAAAGTCTACCCCCAGTAACTCTAGATGGGCACCGCGCACAGTTGCCATCTCAACTAACATCGTTTCCGGCTCTTCACTTACTGGCCCAACTAAGCAAAGCTTTCCACGACGCATCACACCAGCCTTCTCTGCTGCAATTAGCGTGAGGGAATTTCCAAGAAATGTCGTGTGGTCAAGCGCAATCGTTGTCACCAACGAAAGTTCTGATGCTTTAATCGTATTGGTTGCATCTAATCTACCACCTAAGCCGACTTCGGTGACGACATAATCCAAATTTTTCTCTGCAAATACTAAAAATGCTGCTGCGGTGATGGCTTCAAAATAGGACGGAGTGAGTTGATGCTCGTTACTGACATTCATTACCTTTAGTAGTGCCCGGTCTAGTTCCTGCTCTGGCACGGGCAGCCCATTAATTAGGCAACGCTCGGTAACGCTAGTTAGGTGCGGAGAGGTATAATGACCTACAGTTGCGCCAGAGGCATAGATCATGCTTGCTAAGATTGCACCAGTTGATCCTTTGCCGTTTGTTCCTGTGATGTGAATTGTTTTGACCTTGTCTTGCGGATGATCGAGCGCGGCCATTAAGGCTTGCGCAGTTTCAAGCGTAAAGCCACGTGACTCAATAAAAGGCGGGCAAGAATTTAGGAAATCTAGTCCTGTCATAAATTATTAATTTAAAGCTTTGGCATGAACTTATACTTAACCTTAGTCTTATACTTTCCCTTTGAAGGATAAGACTAAGGTTAAGTATAAGTTCATGCCAACGTCAGTTTTCTCTATGAGTTTTTAACTATACCCCAGCACTTCCATGATAAGATCATGAATTTTTGGTCGAAATTCTCTGATTAACATGTTCTCCGCTGAAGGATGAATGCGATTAGCCAGTAAGATTACGGATAATTCCCGCGTAGGGTCAATCCAAACCGAGCAACCCGTAAAGGCTAGATGCCCGACACTTGCTGAAGAGAAATAGTTCCCACTAGTGCTTAAGCCCTGCGTCGGCGTATCCCAACCTAAGGCCCAAGTGCTTTTCGCAACACTTGTATCACGAGTCCAAAATCCACGAATAATTTCTGGATTAACAAAACTACTTTTTCCGATGTAAGAGCGGATTAATTCCATCGTAATTTTATTGACATCGTAGGCAGTTGAAAAAATACCCGCATGACCTGCAATTCCACCCATCGCCCAAGCATTGGGATCGTGCACTTCTCCACAAAGTATTTTTTTTCTCCAGGCGCATTTCTCAGTTGGTGCAATAATTGAAGTGTCAGGTTCATAGCCTTGCTTGCCGACACGGCTAAGATCGATAAATCCTGTGCTTTCTAGTTTGAGTGGAGCGATGATTTTTTCATAGGCTAGCTTGTCTAGTGTTTTACCACCGTAGCAGGCTTCGATAATCACGCCGAGTAAGATAAATCCAAGGTCACTATAGAGCGCAACTTTTCCGGGTAAGTTTTCAATGCGGCTACGTGAAATTAGGTTCAGCATCATTGTGGTTGCGGCACGGCTACGTAGCACTCCAGATTGAGACTTTTGTGAAGCCAGCTCAATATCTCGATAAAATGGCAAAGTCGCACTGAAGCCAGCAGAGTGGTTAAGTAAATTTCGAATTGTGATGCGCTCTTTTCCGAGCGAGCCAAAGTCCTGCAGAAATCGCGAAACCTTCCAGTCTAAATTCAGTTTACCTTCTTGTAGGGCCATGCTCACAAGCGTTGTGGTGATTAAGGGTTTAGTCAGCGAAGCAATGTCATAAACAGTAAAGACTGCGTTTTGGGTAAGATCGGGCTGAAGCGAGCGCAGTCCAAAAGACTTTAAAAATTTAATTTCCCCGGCTTGAGAGACTAACAGCACGGCACCAGGGAAGGCATGTTTGGGTTTAGCGTTTGCGCTATAGGGCTGGTCCAATCCATGACTGGCTGCTGCCATTGCTTGTTCAACTTTTGACCAGTCAGCTGTTGCCATGTGTCTATGCTTCTACTGCCGTATCCTTGGTCACTAACATACCTTCGGGCTTAATCTGAGCTTTGCTGCCGAAGGCAAGCGGTAAATTCTTTCCATCATGTCCAACCGGCAAGCCATAGAGAATTGGAAATTTTGTGCCTGCAAAGAGTTCATCAACGCTCTGTTTAATCATTTCATCGACAGTGCATTGACCACTAACGTTAGTCGTATTGTTGTGCGAGAAGCGTCCAAAGACAAGACCACTTAGCTGAGCTAATTTCCCAGCTTGCTTTAAATGTAAAAGATTACGATGAACTCGATACGGAGCTTCATTAACATCTTCGATCACTAAGATTGCCTGGTCAAAGCTCAGATCCCACGGCGTGCCTAGGAGTGAAATTAGCATCGTTAAATTTCCGACAATCAGCCGACCTGAGACTTTAGTAGTGCCAAATTGTAATTCTCTGGCAACTAAGCAATGCAAGGGTTTTTTATGTTTTTTCCCCTGCGCCAGGTCGAAAGCTAAATCTGAACTCAAGCGAGCTTCCGTATCGCTTTGAGCGCGAGCAAGTTCTGCACTTAAAGTTGCACCATGCACGCTGGCTAGTCCAGCTTGGCTGGCAAGCGCAACGAGTAGCACTGTGACGTCAGAGTATCCCATGAATAACTTGCGACTTTCCCGAATTTTTTCAAAATCAAGTAGCGTTAATAATTCAGCTGAACCATAACCACCGCGAGCGGCAAGAATTAGTCCAACCTCAGGATTGGAGACGAGATCCATGATGGCCTGGGCGCGTGCTTCTGGGCTTGCGCTGGTGAAGGCATTTTTGCCAAGGCCCTTTGTTGGGTCAAGCGGACAGAGCGCTTCAAAGCCGCGACGCTTAATTTCTGCAAGTCCTGCCGCAAAACGATCTTCGGACATGGCCGAGCCTGGCGCGATAATGCCAATTTTCTGACCAGCTTCTAGGGGCTTTGGTTTTAAGAAATTACTTGAGCGAATTTTTGCGATTCGTGCCATATTGTTACTAATGAGTAATGATCCTTCAAATTTATCTTTCTCGTCGCTATCTTTTTCATCCGACAGCTGGCTGCTTGATCATGTCGCCTATGCTGTAAATAATCTTGACTCGGCAGTCCAGCACTATCAAAAACTCTTTGGACTTAAACTCCTTTTTCGTGGAATTTCTGAGAAAGACCAGATTGAAGCAGCTTTTTTGGGTCTAGCCAATAGCGCAATTGAATTAATTGCCCCGCTGCCGGGAAATCAAAAAATCAGGAAATTTTTAGACACTCGTGGTGAGGGGTTGCATCATCTTGCTTTTGCGGTTCCCTCAGTTGCTGAGGAGCTTACACGCCTTACGGCACTTGGCGTGGAGCTGGTTGATAAAGTGCCTCGCCCGGGGCTTCGACATCACGAAATTGCGTTCCTGCACCCGCGCGCGACCGGTGGGGTTTTGATTGAACTATGCGGGAAATAGCACGATATACATTTTGGCACTCAGTCTAAAATCTGTTAAAATGATTAGACTTCCATGGAAAAAGATGCTGAAAAACAATCGATAAAAACTTGGCTTCAAGGGCAAGTCAATACACAACAACTTATTGCCGAAGAGCGCAGCAACAATCTCCCGAAAATGTCTGATGCTAAAGCGCTGCAGATATTTTTTTCGCTCTTAAATTTTGGCGGTAAAATACTACGTGATAATCCCGATTCAAATTCTGAATTACAACGTCTCGAGCAGCACGCAAAGCTTAGAAAGTTTTTTTGTAAGCTGCCGCTAGTAAAATAAAGTGAAAAGCAAGCAGACCAAAACGAACCTCGCAATTAGCCAAGAGTTTACCGAGGCTTTGCGTGAGGTAAATTCATATCTTACTAATTTGAACTTGAAATATTGCTTAATTGGTGGGCTGGCAGTGCAGTTACAAGGCGAGCAACGTTTCACCAATGATATTGATTTAACTGTTGCAATTTCAATTGCAGACGAAATGCTCGAGGAAATCGACCCGAATGATTCCAGGCTTGGACACTGGAGAGAAAGGCGCGCCGGCTAGCTTCTAGCAGTAGCTACTACGACCCCGACCACAACTGAGTCATCTCTCAGTCGGTCGGGGTTGTAGCGGTTTTTCAATATCTGGTTAGTAATTCCGTTAGCGCCATCTTGTTTGCTTTGCATGGCTTCACGGCAATGTCGTAGTTGTGTTAAACTATCTCAGATGAAACAGCTGATTCTCCTTTTCCAGAAAGAGTTTATTAGGCAATGACTAAAAACTACGAGCCCGCATTAAGGCATCTGGAAAAAGTGCTTGAGGGAAAAAAGGAGCTAAAAAAACAACTCATTGCGCTACCGTTTGCAGAGAAAATCCGCCGCATTATCGAAATGCAAAAGTTCGCTGCCGCCATCCGTAAACCTGGCTCGAAGCCAGTTTTTATTTGGGAATTGGAGTAGTGCCCTAAATTTGCTTAAGAATCAGCAAATCGGACCGAAATTAATCACAATATTCCAAAAAACACACCTTCTGTGTATTGATAGCGCCCACTATGTTTGATTCATTATCTAGTAAACTTGAAAGCACATTTTCTAAGCTGATTAAGCGCGGCGTCCTCGGAGAGAAGGAAGTCGATGAAGCTTTGGCTGAAATTCGGGTAGCGCTACTTGATGCTGACGTTAACGTCAAAGTCGTCAAAGAATTTGGCGAAACCGTCCGCCGCGAAGCTCTCGGAAAAAAAGTCATCAAATCCCTCTCACCTGGACAAATGGTGGTTAAAGTCGTCCAAGACGAACTGACAAAGCTGATGGGTAAGCACGAGCCGTTAGGTTTAAATCATGCTCCACCGGTAATCATCATGATGGTTGGTCTGCAAGGTTCTGGTAAGACGACTACTTCTGGTAAGCTTGCACGCTTACTTAAAGAAGACAAACGCCGCCGCCCCTTACTAGTTTCAGTCGACGTTTATCGCCCAGCTGCAATTGAACAGTTAAAAACCCTCGGCAAAAATTTAAGCATCGAAGTTTTCCCTTCAACGCCTGAACAAAAACCAATTGAGATCGCAACCGCTGCAGCTCAATACGCAAAAAACGCAGGCTTTGATACTTTGATTATCGATACCGCTGGGCGCCTACAGATTGACGCACAAATGATGAATGAGCTTGTAGAAATCGTTGAGGCAGTTGAGCCTCATGAAATACTGCTTGTCGTTGACGCCATGACAGGTCAAGAAGCTGTTAATGTGGCCCGTGGTTTTGACGAAAGCCTTGATTTAGATGGTTTAATCTTAAGTAAGCTTGACGGTGACACTCGGGGTGGGGCGGCGATTTCTATGCGCGCCGTTACGGGAAAACCGATAAAATTCATTGGTTTGGGCGAAAAAATGGACGCTTTAGAGCTTTTTCACCCAGATCGCCTAGTTTCCCGCATCTTAGGCATGGGGGATATCTTGACTTTGATTGAAAAAGCAAGCAAAGAAGTCGACCTTGAGGAATCGAAGAAGCTCCAGAAAAAGCTCAAGAAAAATGAGTTTTCCTTGGAAGACTTTTATGCCCAATTGCAAAGCGTTAAAAAGCTCGGCTCAATTTCCTCAGTAATGGGCATGGTTCCCGGCATGGGTAAAGTTGCCAAGGGAATTGATGAATCAGTTGCAGACAAGGAGCTTAAGCGCCTTGAGGCAATGATTCTTTCGATGACTCCGGGAGAGCGCCGCGATGATTCGCTCATTGACGGTAGCCGCCGCAGCCGAATTGCTAAAGGCAGTGGCACGACGGTAGAAGATGTAAATCGACTACTAAAGCAGTTTAGCGAAATGAAGAAAGTGATGAAGAAGGTGACCAGTGGGGCAAACCTTCAGAACTTACTTCGTGGCGGAATGCCCAGAATGACTGGACTACGCTAAGTTTATATATAAGGGAGAAAGAAAAAGTGGCAGTAATTATCAGACTTGCTAGACATGGACGCAGAAACCGTCCTTATTATCGTATCGTTGTAACCGACCATGAAAATAAACGTGACGGTCGTTACCTTGAATTGCTCGGCACGTACAATACCTTAACCAAGCCTTCAGCAATTACGCTTAAACAGGACCGCGTAAAATACTGGCTTTCTGTTGGGGCCAAGGCGAGCACCACTCTACAGTCAATCTTTGAGCGTGAAATGCCAGGACTATATAAGTCGATGGTCGAAAAGCGCCGCACCAAAATTAAAACTACTCGTGCAAAGCGTAAAGCGCGCATCAAGGCTCGCGGTGGAAAGAAGACCACTGCTGCTGCAACTAAAAAAGCTGCAAAAAAGGCTAAAGCAAAAGCCCCTAAGAAAGTTTCAAAGAAGAAAGAAGCTACAGCTTAGAGCGCAGCATATTTATATCAAAAAAGCGGCTGAGCAGTTTACTGCGCAGCCGCTTTTTTATTTATATGAGGCAGGGCAGGCTCGGTTGACAGATTGCAGTCCGCTTACTTTGCTAGTCGGTTGCCATTGCAAATTAGCTGTCATTGCGAGGAGCCGAAGGCGAGGAAGCAATCTGTTCACTTAGTAATTCATAGGTCATTGCGAACGCAGTGAAGCAATCTGTTCATTTAAAATGATAAATATAATTTAGCGGTAAACAGATTACCGCAGTCGAACAAACAAGTTTGTTCTCCTTCGCAATGACACGAAAAGCAAACAGATTGCCGCGCTTGCTATCGTAGCCTCGCAATGACACGTGGCGCAAACAGGTTGCTATCCTTAGACTCGCTCAAGGCAGGCACCGCAATCTGTTCACTGAATACAAGGAAATACAATTTAAAGACTTTCCTCCACTGCTACTGAATCGGCTGGGGAGGCTTAGCGGTTGTCAGAGACGTTGTCAGGTTTCCCAGCAAATCATAGAGCATTACAAATTTGGGAGAAATTTCTCTGAGTGTCGCGATATGCTTTTCGATGGTCTGCTTATCGCGTCTGATAAACGGGCCCGTTAAGAGTTTGGAGATTGCTTGACCTTCGTCTAAATTTTGTAAGCCCTGGCTTTGAGCAGTTAGTAGCGAATAGAGAATTTTCTTTACTTCATTTTCTGCGATCCCACTTGTGGCTAGAATTTCCCCGGCAACAGTGATTAGTGCCGCAACGTGACCTGCCGCCATAACGCATCCAGAATGGTAAAGAGTACGATTTACGTCGTTGAGCTTAATGAACTCATAACCAGCAGCCGTTATGACTTGCGTGAGAACTTCACCCAAATCTTTATCGCCGCAAAAAGTAAAAGCAGAGCCGGGAGTAAATTTCTCTACTGGGCTACTAATTGGGCAAGTTAAGTGCAGAGCTCCTAGTCGTGCCCCACGTTCGGCAAAAGGTTTTAATATTTTTTCATCAAAGCTTGCCGAGCCGTGGATTACTGAGCAATTTTTCCAACTCAACCTGAGTTCTGAAATTTGCTCAGCAACACGCTTAAGCTCATCGTCATGCACAGCGATAAGAACTAAAATGTCGCTCAAACCCTCCAGCTCATCGCTGAGAGTTTTGAGTTTCCCTTGTTGCTTGCTGTCGTAGAGTAATGTTTTTGGTGTGGATTTAAAGTTAAGTCTTAACGCCGCATTTGTGCGCGTGGTGCGGATTGCTAAATCCGCACCGGCTTGCTCGAGTAAATAACCAACACTTTGGCCAAATCTACCCGAGCCAATTAAGACAATGTTTTTATGCACGTGGTGTTTAGTCCTCTATCTCCAAAGATCTTTCCACCACTTATCACCACTTGAGCCATTTGATCCAGAATTAGATTGAGCGCCTGAAGTTCCAGGGTGTAAGCCCATTTTCCTCTCAATCGAATCAACCTCCCAGCCAGTTAGAGTTGAAAGCGTTTCAACTTCTTTAGTTTGACGACGCTTTAGCTCTTCACGATAGGAGTTAGCTTCGGGGCATTGATCGGATCCCTGCCAGGGGTGACGAAGCACGTAGCGCGCCTGGAAATTCTCCCTGTTACCGGTTTCCTGAAACATTAAATCCTCAGGAAAATGCTCTGCGTCGTAACGCACATGTAAACGAGTTACGTAGACATTGGCAGCTGCAGGAACTGGGGCAATTGCACTTCCACCCCAAGCATTTCCAACTTGGCCAGGTTGGCCGCTTTGGGGTTTACGATAAACTGGCATCGGCGTAGGGTCTTCTACCCAGAAAACGCCAAGTTCCTTAAGCTCCGAGTTCGATAAAGGATCTGCCGCACAAGGGTCACACCAGGACATATCCCAAGCGTATTCAAGAAATACCGCCTGCATGTCTTCTTTCTTAACTTGTGTGCTAAACATGTCGCGGTAGAAATTTGCGAAATCATCTTTGACATAAGCTGGAAGATCCATGCCTTCAGGGAGCTTGACTGTGCGATAGTTTGTGGACTCAACTCGCCCAGTTTTTGTTAGTGCGAAAACAAATAAATCCTGCGTGCCGTTAGCATTGACCGTGCCCAGGCGAATCGGCAGCATAAATTTCGGAGATTCAAAGGCAATTTGTAGCGGCCTTAAAAAGTTGAATCCAAGTTTTGATTGTTCCTCCAGGTTTACCTTAGCGACAAAGAATTTAACATTTTGCCGGATATAACTACCAAGCACTTCACTTGCTCCACTTGGAATTTTATAGCCGTTATCGGTTAGCCAAGTTTCCAGTCCGGAACTTTCTTTGGCAGATAAAATGAGAATGTCATACTCACCAACTGTGTATTCGGCTTCAATTGTAACACCAAGCTTTTTTGCAGCCTCGTTTCGTGCCGCGCCAGCTGGTGCAGCCGCATCCATGCTCATTGCGCTCATTGCTTTATAGACTCTTCGATTGCAAGGATTTTCGTCAAAGTATTCAACCAAACGCGGCGCAGTGTAGCTGTCTAGGTGGTCAATCAGTGCGGGGTTTGCCACATGGATTTGATCCTTTTCGAGCATGGTCGGCACAGGTACAACGATCGCAAACTCTTTTGGTTCGCCTTGATAGTCATTAGCCATAGTGAGGACTGTGCGATTGCCGTCGCGGACCATCACGACTTTTGAAGCTTTGTTAAAAAGTTTAGTGTCAGCTTTAGCAACGTAAAAACCACAAAAGGCTTTTGCAGCAAGTGGCGTGACAGTGACAGTGGCAAGCAGGATTAAATAGGGAATCAAACGTTTCATGTAGTCTCCTTTATGAGTTTCATGTTTTTTTGTGAAATACTTTCTTTGAGCCATTCGAAGCGGTCGGCCTTAAACAGCACGTCTAAGATTGGCACTAGCGGGGAGAGGAAATAAAGTGCGTAGAGCGGGGTATTATTCCAGTAGAGTTTAAAGCGTAAGTAATAAGCCAGCAGTGCTACGGCCACGCCAAAAAGAAGGCGAGGCAGTCGCGCATCGGGTGTGACTCTTGGGTCGGTAATCATGAAGCACGAGAAAATTAAAAGCGCGCCACTTTGCAGCTGATGTAGTGGAATCGACAGTGGGTCGCCAAGATAAAGTGCGCGTTGGAAAAGTAGTCCAGCGTAGCTTGCGAAAAATACAAGACATAAATCAATGCGCGCGGCTTTTGTGGTCACAAGCATGCCGCAGCAAATTAAGTAAAAAGCTAAGAGTGTAGTGCTACCCCACTGTGCCGGAGAGAGCCAAGCTTCCTCGCAAAGTAGTGCTAGGGTGATGATTCCAAAATTTGCCGGATTAAATACATGTTTGCCATTCACACGGATGATAAACTTGCTACCAATTGCCAAAAATGCGGCAAGGGCGCTGAAATAAAAAAAGTTTGAACGCAAGAGCAGACTGAGTGATAGCCCAGTGATGAGCCCGCTCTTATATTCAAATTTTTGCCCAAGATAGTAGCGGTCAAAAATATATTGAGAACATAAGGTGGTTGTGAGCGTTGTTAGGATGTGTTGAGAAGTGAGGTCGAGGCCCAGAAAGAAAAATCCATAGCAGAGTAGCGAGCCGAGCACTGCAATTTGAAAATATCTAGCGTCTTTGAGCCTCAAGGTGACACCTGTTAAGCAATCAGTTATATCCCTACATTCTTAGACAAACGTTTTACTATGAAGTTCCAAGTCCTCACACTTTTTCCTGAGCTGATTGAATCTTTTCGTCAGACTGGACTTGTACGCCGCGCTATTCAGGAGGAAAAACTGGCAATTGAGCCAATCCATTTAAGGACTTACGCGATTAATGCACATGGTCAAGTTGACGACACTCCTTATGGCGGAGGGTCAGGCATGGTGCTTCGGCCTGAGCCGACAGTGGCTGCAATTCGTGAGGCCAAGGCTAAGGACCCAGCGGGAACTGTAATTTACTTCACTCCTCGCGGGAAGCCCTTTACTCAGGCTTTGGCAAACCAGCTCTGTCAGCAGAGCATTGAGAGTAGTTCTGGATTTATTTTGCTGTGCTCGCGTTATGAGGGTTTAGACGAGCGCGTTGCGGCCAATTACGTTGACCATGAAATTAGTCTTGGAGACTACGTGCTGCAAGGCGGAGAGATTCCAGCGTTAGCTTTTATTGAGGCAGTATCGCGGTTAATGCCTGGAGTGTTAGGTAATGCCGAGTCTCTCAGTCAAGAAAGTTTTTCGGCAGGGCTTCTTGAATATCCGCAGTATACAAAGCCCAAGGAATTTGAGGGGCAGTCAGTGCCTGAGATTTTAACAACCGGTAACCATGCCTTGATTGAGAAATGGCGTGAAGAGCAAGCGTTAGCTGATACTAAAAAGCGCCGCCCTGATTTAATTGCACGCAAGGGGCGAGCAGGTGCTCCGCTTAAAGCGTCTGTCTATGTGGCCTTGATTCACCATCCGGTACTTGGCAAAAAGGGAGAGATTATTACCTCTTCAATTACCAATCTAGATCTGCATGATATCTCACGCAGTGCCAGAACCTTTGGACTTAAGCAGTTCTATGCCACTCATCCGGTGCGAATTATGCGGACCTTGGCGGAGAAGATTTGCGAGCATTGGGAAACTGGATTTGGTGCAAGTTACAACCATAACCGCTCGGAAGCCTTGTCACTGATGCGGGTAGTTACTGATTTAGATGATGTTTTAAATGACATTGAAGAAAAAACAGGTCAGTTTCCGGTGATTGTTGCCACATCAGCGCAAGTAGCTCCTGGAGTTTTAAGTTTTGAGCAGTTACGAGCGGAGCTTGTGAGTGATGAAAGGCCATACTTGATTTTACTAGGCACGGGCTGGGGACTTGCCCCTGAAATTCTCGTTCGTGCGACGTGTCGCCTTGGACCAATTAATGGCCCTGGCGAATATAATCACCTGTCGGTGCGTGCCGCTGCGGCGATTATTTTTGAAAAACTACTCGGGACTTCGGAGTAGTAGCGCCCTAGGGAAGCAGAGTCTCCCTAGGCAGCAAAACCTTTGCTACAAGCTACTGCTCAGATGAAAATGGAAAAGAACATATGAAGTATAACCACTTGAGGCAGTCATATCTACTTATCAGAGGCTAAGCTAAAACAGCGAATAAAATCAATCAAGGTATTAAATTTTAACTAGAATAAGAGGAAGGGCCAAAGCTTGTAGATAAAAGAGGTAGAGAAGGAATGGTTTTTATGCATTCCTTCTCGAAAAACCTCAGCTGCAAAATTTAGCCCTCGACACGGCAAATTCGCTTGTTCGGACGGCTGTTTTCGCGCCCCTCATAAGTGAGCCAGCGGTGCCAAGCTTGATACCATGCAGTTTTTGCTTCGCGATGGGTGTTGCGGTGGAGGGTGACAAAAAGTGCGTTTCCGTCATGCACGACAACAGGTCGATAGGTGCCCGTGCTTGCAGGATCCGAATTGAATGGAGACGCACTGAGGCTGCTAGCAACGACGAGAAGCGCTAAAGCGCTGATGATTCTTGTTCGCATCATGTTTTTCTCCGGTAGCCAGACAAATTTTGTTGATGTCTAACAAACCCTTGAGTAGTGCGGACATATTCAAGGGTTTGTTAGTAAAAACCATTGCTACAAGCTTCTGCCCGGATGCGTGATGGAAAGAACCTAAATCATTTCCTCAGAGGAAACAGTAGTAGATTACTATTTGTAGAATGCTTAAACAAGATAGGATTTTTGGGAAGCCTTATCGGCGTAATAGATAGTTACAGGCTCTAACTTCCACCATCGCGTGATTTATTGACGATCGTCAGCTTACCGTCCTTGATCATCTGGAACAGACGCGCGATCTCTTGTGATTCTGTTTCGTCAAGTTCCCCATCGCCATACATGGCTTCAATCAGCTCTTCATGTTCATCCTCAGTCAGGACGCCATCGGCGATTACGCGGTCTAATAAAGCTTTAATTTCTGACATAGACAGATTCTCCAGAGTGAGTTCCGGACTAAACTTTACACATTATTCAGCCTTAAAGGCAAACAATTGACTTGCTTCATTGGCACTTGAGTCATCCTCAGTTGAACTTGCCTCGGCCGTAAAGACTTTCACAATTTGATTAGTTAGCGTTGTGACTTTTTCAAGATTAGAGTCAATTACAATTAATTGCGCTAAGAAATTCTGCCTCACTGTGCTACTGTTCGCTACCGTAGCGTTAACTAAGCCCCAAATCCCAATCACTGTTTTCTCGTAGGTGCCGTCTCGAGCATAGACAATTTTATAAACCGGAAGGCCGCTTTCTTCATCGACCACCAGAACTTGTCTACCAGTAAGGAGAAAACCATCTTCTGGGATGATCTCGTAAATATAAACTTTGCGCGGAACATAAAAAGCAGCAGTTGGCATCCAGGCTGCTTGCTCAGGGTAACGCTTCGATTGATAGTTTAAATGCGCAATCCGCGTACTACCATCAACTGTCAGTTCTGGGCGTTCAACTAAAAACACCCCCTGGGCTGCGGGTGGCAGTGTATTGCTTGCAGCAGTGCTGGTTCCTGCGGCTTCTTCTGGGGCCGTTTCAGGAATTAACTTGTAGGGTTTGAGCCTGGCAAAGGGCACAAGCAAGGTGCGCTCGTCAATAAACTTTATTGTTGTCTCTGTCGGCTTGTTAAACCAGACATAGAAATCTTGCGGCGTGAGGTTGCTGTTTAGAATTGGGTCAGAAATGTTTGAATTAAAGACACGCCGTGTTTTGCCGGTCACTGGGGAAGAAATAAAAATTTCATCTTCACGCGCTGAATCGAAACGGAAGTTAAAAATTGAAAAGCCAAAAACTACAGCCGGACTTAAGAGACGAAAAACCGTGCGGCTTTCCAGTGCTGGGCCAAGTAAGGAAGCTTGCGTGGCACTTGCTGGATAGTATTCGGAATAGATCAATCCACTGGCAGTGCGTTGCGGTTCGCTTTGATTAGCACCAAACCAAGCAAGCTCAAATCCATTGACTAAACGCGGCGTTCCAGAGGTGCGAAAAATTATTGATTTTAATGTTTCTGCATTTCTCGTGACGTTAGATTTTGCTGCTGCTAGCGGACCTCTCCAGGGGAAATCGAGCCGTGAATATGTAGGCAAGGTAAGTAAACGGTTTTTTACCAGCGGGGCTAATGTTGAGAGGACAATTTCATGAAAAATTGCGATGTTCCCACTGTGAATTAATAATGGTTTCTCATCTCCAGTCGGTAGCGGCAGTGGCGGAAGATCTTGCGGAATGCTAGCAACGGCCGGCCGCATTTTTTCTTGGGCAAAAGTGGCAGTAGCGAATACTAACAAGCTGAGGTTCAGCACTAAGCCAACGAGGCAGCTAAGCTCAAAGCCAGGCTTCAATATCGAACTTCGACCTGCCCTAGTAGTTGCTGCTGAATGGATTTTTTTCGACATCTTGCATGTGCTGCAAATGCTCTTGCATTAGTGCTTCGGCACCTTTGGTTTCAAGCACTTTAGACCTGAGCATTAGTGTTTCCTTATCTTCAATAAACGCCCGCGGGTCAGCCGGATAAATTTCTGGGTGGATTCCAGTGTCCATGCGGATGGCATCAACTGGACAGGCATCAACGCAATAACCACAGTAGATACAAAGTAGCGTGTCGATTTCATAGCGGTCAGGAAATTTCTCGATATTGGGGTCATCGTGTTCTGCAGCTTTAATGTAAATACATTTAGCTGGACAAGCTGTGGCGCAAAGAAAGCAAGCAGTGCACTTAACGCTACCATTATCATGCAGCGTTAAACGGTGGCGGCCACGGAAGCGTGGCGAATAATTCAAATGCTCATTGGGGTATTCAATTGTTGCCCAAGGACGTTCTTTGGTTTTAATACCGACTACACTCAAGAGATAACGGGCAAGATTCCCAATCAGGTGCCTACTGGTAACGAGCACACCTTTGAAAATCTCTACGAAATATAGGCGCTCAAGGAGCGTCATTTGTTCGATACGTTTCACTGCTTTTAAACCGTCCTTTTAAGAATCAGAATAGTTCTTTAGCACAAACGGGTGTGTATTTGACAAGGTTTTGAAATTATAAGAGAAACTGGGGGAATATTTGTTATTTATAAAGAGTTTATACACATGACCCAAGTTGTCGAAATTTTCTACTCATTTCAATGTCCTTATTCATATCTAGGGATAGACCGCTTATCTCAACTCGAACAGAAGTTCGATGTCAGGGTTCTTTGGCAGCCGTTTTCAGCTAAAGCTGCAGGACAAGCCGGACCAAGCGCAACCTATTCGCCAGAACGCGCAAACTATATTCGCGAAGATGTAGTGCGTTTAGCTAAGCGTATGGAGTTGCCACTCGTGATGCGCGCTGATTGGCCAGAGAAGGAGCCTGATCCGGAGCGTAGTACGCGTGGCGCTGTGATTGCAGGTGATATGGGCCTTTCCATGGAATACAACATCAAGATGTTTGACTGTTGGTGGGGAACCGGAGAGGATCCAAATGATCAAGCCTTTTTAATTCAATTGTGCGATGAGCTTGATGTTGATCCAGGTGAGTTTCTGGCAAAGCTTTCCAGTCATGATACCCGTGAGCGTGTGCGCGGCCTTTATAAGCGCGGACGTAAGCTGATGGTGTTTGATACACCGATGATTATGATTGGCGAAGAGCGCTATCAAGGCATTGACCGCATTGCGATGGCCGAAGAGCGTTTAACTGAGATGGGATTAAAGCGCTCGCGCACAGTCTAAACGCACTTATCAACGCGTAACAAAATTAATTATTCGCGCCGCGAACTGGCAGCTTATTATTGTAAGGCATGCATAGGGAAGCTCTGATTACGAGGAGAAGCGAGCTTGCGTAAGATTCGATTTCTAGCCGAAGCAAATTTACGTGAAGTGGATTTACCGCTTGTTGCCAGTGCTGCATGCACGATCCGCGGCCCCGAAGCAAAGCATGCCGCCCAAGTTCTGCGTTTGGTCAGCGGGGTTTGCGTAGAAATTCAATTCCCAGATTTGCAACAAACCTGGCATGCACAAATTAATTCTCTCTCAAGTTCTGCAATTGAACTGACCTTGTTAGATCTAGTCATCACAAAAGATTTACCCATCGTGCACCTTGTCTGCGGTTTATTGCGCGGTCCCAAGAACGACTATTTGATCGAAAAAGCAGTCGAGCTTGGAGTTACTTCAATTTCGTTTTTTAAAGGAATTCGCTCTCAGGGCGAGGTAAGTTCAGATTCACGCTTGCCGCGCTTTAATCGGATTGCTCAAGCTGCACTCAAGCAATCGGGTGGAAGTTTGATCCCACAGATTGCAATCTATGACTCGCTTGCAGCAGCGCTAAAAACACTACATCCTAACTCTCAGCCGCGCTTGTCGTTAGCACAAAGGCAAACCCTTGATAGCTCACCAGCCGAGATTCGTTTATTCTGTTCGGAATATTCTCGCACGATGCTGGTGGGAGAAACACAGAGGCAAGTCACTGAAATTAATAGACAAATTAATCGTTTTGGATCGAATCAGTACAATCTTGAGAAATTTAGCAATCCTGCCGACATTAAGAGTACGGAAATCCAGAGTACTGGCAATGACTTATTACAAACATTCATTGTCATTGGTCCAGAGGGCGGATTAACTGCTGAAGAGGAAGCTCAGGGTTGTGAGGGATTTGGTTATAAACAAGTTTTATTAGGTTTTAAGACACTTCGCGCAGAGACTGCTGCAGTAGTTGCTTGTGGAACGCTGCTCCAGATTTTAAGCGAGGCCATGTTAGATTCAAATGCGTTGTCCAAAGTGTAGCTCAGTATCGTCAAACAAAAAGGACTTATGTCCCAAGTGTCGCACTGACTTACGCGCCTTAAAGAAAAAACTCGGAATTCCAATTCATCACCCGAAGTTGTCATATTCGGCACTACGCGCGGTTGAGCTAGGTGAAGAAAGCTCAAAATCGAAAATGAAAAAGGCTGAGGAAGCCAATCAGCCTGCAGTTTTAAACCAGCCACCACAGGCACAGCAACCTCAGAAGCTAGCGCCCCAGCTAGTGCAAGCAAAAATCCAGCAATCTCAAGCGCCAAACCCGAAGCAAGCGGCTCCGCAAGTTACTGAGCCAATGCAGGAAATTCAGTATGAAGAAGTTAGCGAGAAAAAATCCTTTTTCACCTCACTACTCGGCAAATTTAAGAAGACCTCTGGCTCAGTAGATGATGATGCAGAAGTGTTAGACATTAAAGCTCTGCCTACTGAAGAAGAAGAGCTTTTTGAAATTCCAGAATTGCTAACTCCAGGACAAAATTCAACCCAGCCGCTACCTCAGCTTCAGCAGACTAATGTCGGGCAGATACAATCTAAACCCACTCAGCCAATTGCCTCTCATTCGCAAACATTGCCAGCGCATCCAGTAACACAAAATTCTTCGAAGCTTGATCAATCAACACTTCAAGCCTCAACCCCTAGCAGCGCTACCGCAGATAAAATTACACCAATCATTGCCCAGCCTTCTCGCATTCCGCCCAAACCAGCAAGAACAAACACCGACGAATTGCAGAAACTTGTTTCTCAGCAACCGTCGACAATCAGCCTCAAGCCAACACAACCAGTCGTCAGTTCACAGCCTGGTGCGAGACTTTCTGCGCATCCTGCGGCGGCAGTCAATACTCAGGCAGTGCAGTCAGACACGCACAAAATTCCTCCACAACAACAGCGCGATCAAATTAACAACGAATTAATACAAACTGATTCCCCAGTGCGACATGCACTAGAAGGCGCGCTCCCGAGCATCGCTTCGCTTGAAGCCGTCGAGTTTAACGATGACTTGGCAGATTTAGAAAAGCAGCTCGATGCCTTACTCGGAGATGAAGTCGTTGACATTCAAGCTGTACGTGAGGAGGAATCGGAAACCTCAGCGCAAGGCGAATTTTGCTCACTTGAAGTTGATTTTGAAGGCGACGACGCAGACGAAGAAGAGCAAGAAGCGGCTGAAGAGCAAGCTGCAGTTAGTGAAAAAGACGCAGCTGTTGCCAAAGTCAAGAATGACCGATTGGAACTTGAACTTAGAAAGCTTGAGACGATGATTAGTCGGCTTGGTGGGTCTAAAGATGAAGTCAAAGAGCTAATTGAAATGGTTGCCGGCATGTATGGCATGACTGTTGAAGAAATTGAGTCACGCTTAGACCAGAAAGAAGTAGCTGCAGAAGCTGCGGCAGCGCCTGCCCCTGGAGTGATTTTAAGCGCGCCCGTTGAAGTCGATTTAGACGTGGTAGTTGAAGAGGCAGATGAAGATAGCCTTGAAAATCTTGATCAAGAGCTGGAAGCAGCAATCGCTGCGGAACTTAAGACTACTTCCGCAATCGATCAAGCCATTAACCTCGCAGATGGCATTGAGGCTTCATTTACTAACCTTCCTGCCTTTAATCCACTTAGTTCACTTGAAGCAACTTCTGATGTCGCACTTTGGGCGAGATTGACGCAAGATATTCAAAATTTCTACCAAGATGAATATGAAATCGCAGTTCACGATACAATTGGTTTTACGCGTCATAACGACTTTGACGTTCTTTTTGCTCTAGCTGAAAAGGAAATTCGCGACCCAACTACAATTTCTCGCTACATGAACGCCGTAACAATTGCCGATGCCGACAAAGCTCTCGATACAGTTGATTTGATGAGCGAATTTGCGAAATATTCCGAGCAAGCAATCAAGGCTGATGAAGACATTGAGGAAATGAAGAAAATCGGCAGAGCCGTTTTCGTTGCCGAAGAAGAAGAGTCACTGGCTTTGATTGAGTCTAAGCCGGTTGAGCGTTTGGCTGCGTTTGTTGTTGACTTTATCGCTAGTGCAGCGCTGGGTATTGTGCTTTTTTGGTGGTCGCTAGTTCCCCTCGCAGTGCGCCAAGCAATTATCGATGGCGACAAGGTTTACACCTTTGAAATTTACTTAGTAGCACCGAAGCTACTTGCCGCGATTTTTGTGTCCTGGCTTGTCTTAACTACATTGCAACTTGCCGCTAATGGTGCGACCCTAGGTAAAAAACTTTTTCGACTAACTGTCGTTACTCATCACGGCTACATGCTGAGCTTCAAGGAGGCCCTGCTGCGCACAGCACTCCAATCAACTGTTTTCCTCACCCTTGGGCTAACAGCCTTAACAATTCTGCAAAAGAAACCAGCCCTCTACGACCGCCTTGCTGAAACTGCGGTAACTAAACGCCAAACGGAAAAGAAGTAGAACTTTTTCAAGAAGGGGAAGAAAAAGTTAAAGCCTAAGCCTAAGTGGCAATTTCCCAGATAGCGAGGTCAGGCAAGAGCTTTCTTCAGAGTATCAAGCCACCCCGAGCACTCACTTAACCTTGGAAAAATTCAATCGTTTGACGACTTAAACGCCTCTGTCGTATGACCCTACACTTACTGATTTCATTCCAACTGCGCCCAGGTAGCTCAGTCGGTAGAGCAGCGGCCTGAAAAGCCGCGTGTCGGCGGTTCAATTCCGTCCCTGGGCACTCCGATGGGGTTGGAATTTTTCTAAAATCCTACTGCGACAAACACTTTTGGTCTGCGACTTCGTCAGCAACTATAAAAAATCCTGCAACGTATCGCAGGCTTATACGACTCGGATTTTTTATAGTCGCTTCCTCGTCTCGCCTCAAAATTGTTTGCCTCGCTACGGATTTTATAAAAACTCCAACCCCATATCGTTCGCTAAAAAGCTACATTATTTAGACTAAATTTATTGGGCAGTATGTATTTTGCCTCGAGATGTGTTCTAATGTGTTCTAGTTATTTTATGACTAATCGAATCACAGTTGATAAAATCTTGGCGGCACTGACAGGGGCAGGGGAGAAGTCACTACTTGAAGCCTTACGAGAATTAAATTGCACAAGTCCAGTTTTAGTCAGTGGCAAAGAACCCTTTCGGGTCACACGCTTTCTGGATTTTATTAAGGCCGAGGCTAAGCAGCGAAAACTCGAACCCGTAACTTTCTACGCCCAGGATTTTACTACCCAAGGTAAGCAACGCGAACTAAAAAGCCAGCTTGCTAACATTTCGCTCTTTTGCCCTGAATCATTGACGATCATTAAGGGACTTGAAGGCGCTAAGGCGGGAGTAATTGATTTTCTTAACAGCGCACTTGTAACGCTCCCCAGCCATTCGACTGTAATGCTCGTTGCCGCTGGTAGTGAAACCAATAAGGCCCTGGAAAAACTCGAGGTTAAATCAAATCTTGAAATTTCTGCACTTAACCCAGAAAACCTTAAACGCTGGATCTCACGCGAAAGCGAACGTTATGGACTAAAAGCAGTCGAGAGTGAAGCTGCAAGTTTGTTGGCAGAATTATTTCAAGAAGACCTTGCTGGTCTATCGCTTGAGCTTTCGCGCATCGCCTTAATCTTGAATCCTGGGGAAACTGTCACGCGCCAACATGTCGAAACGCTAACTCATCTTGAGCGTGAACAGTCGGGATATTTCTTAATTCGCTCAATCGCGGCACAAAACCTTTCTGCTGTGCTTGACCAAGTGCAACGCTTAATGCGCCAAGGTCAACATCCACTTCAAGCCGTCTATTTTTTGAGCCAAGCCACACGGGCATTAATCGCGGAAAAAGAATACGGGAAAGCGGCTTCGACTCAGGCCAAAGACGTTGCTAAGTTTTGGGTGCTGAAAAACCTTTCTGGCGTTTCTAATCGTTTTAGTCTGGAGGCTTTAACGCAGATGCTGAGCGAACTTGCTACTCTGGACCTTAGTATTAAAAGTTCAAATCTCACCCCAGAATTCCTCTATGAGCAGGCCTTACTTCGTAGTACGCTCTATCCATTAAGTCAGCAAATGGAGACAATTCGTGGCGCTTCCTGAAATCCCACCCGTACTGCAAAAGGCATTTATGCTTTTTTGCGATGAATTTGCCCAGCATGAGAAAATTTTTACAGCGGCGTTGAATGCCCCTGAGCAAATGACAGCTTTACTGGAGCAAGTGCGCCAGCGCCTACATACTATCCGTGGCGGCGCGGGCTTTTTTCAGCTCAATGAAATCGTCGACTCGAGTAAGGCCGGAGAGCTCTTGATTAAATCCCTTGGCGGCGCTGCTCCAAGTCCTGAGCAGCTGCAAGAAATTTCTGGGCATGTGCAAAAGGTTTTAGCCCTGGGCCGGGCTTTGGTTGCGGAAGTGAAGGGCGGAGCTAAATAAGCCTCTAATCAAAACAATCTTGTTATTAATGAATTTAATTGCCTGTAGATGGCAATAGTGAAGACAAAACTTGCAATTAGCTGTGACTGCGAACAAAGTCCATTCGGCGAAGCCCGCTCTGACTTCTACCCGAACGCTCACGCCGAGGGAAGCGAAGTCGAACGGGCTCAGGGCAAGCTCCGCAAGCTGTTCACTTGGTTCTTCACCCGTCATTGCGAACGAAGTGAAGCAATCTGTTCACTGAGCACGAGAAAAATATTGTTTACCGGTGAACAGATTGCCGCAGTCGAACAAACAAGTTTGTTCTCCTTCTCAATGACACGAAACGCAAACAGATTGTAGAACCTGGTCTGCGTTCAGCTCCGGCTATTCTTGCCCTGAGTGGGTCGAAGGCAGAGCAACCTCGGCCTTAATTTCTAGCTCTGCTTTGTTCCTTCGACCTGAATCTCAATCTTCACCTCATCGCCTACGGCAACTCCACCAGTTTCAAGTATTTTGTTCCAAGTCAGGCCGTAATCTTTGCGGTTAATTTCAGTGCTTGCGATAAAAGCTGCATGCTCCTTGCCATAGAAGGGGTCTTTAGCTGCACCTTCAAAAGTTGCACTTAAAGTGACGGGCTTTGAAATGTCTTTAATTTTTAAAAGCCCATGGATTTTGAAGTTCTTGTCATCGACTTTTTCGACAGACTTGCTAGTGAAAGTCATTTTCGGGAATTTCGTTGCGGCAAAGAAATCATCGCCACGTAGGTGGTCATCACGTTTAGTTTCATTCGTATTAATACTAGTCACATCGATTTCGGCATTAACTGCTGACTTTGTAATGTCCTTTGTGTCGAACATAAAGTCGCCTTTAAATGTATCAAAGCGCCCGACCACGGTGCTGATACCTAAATGCTTGATTTTAAAAATTACTTGAGAGTGCGCAGTGTCGATTGCATAGTTGTCGGCGGCTAAAGCCGAGGTTCCAGCAAAAATAGTTAGTATTGAAAGTAATTTAAAGCGTTTCATTCATATCTCCTTAGATCGGCAAGCACCCTTAAAAGCGGGCTTATTTAATAACAACAACCAGGCGCATTCTATCCGGAAAATCTTTCTGGGCAAGGCGCTGTGTATGCAAGAAGACTTGATACTTTTAAGCTTTCTGATAAACTTCATGCCTATTTCGTAATTCTAAGTTTTATTCTTTGGGTAGATGACTAATTACTTTTCGCCTCAAGTGCGTGACAGGACGCGTGTAACTTGCGGCGAGGAGAGAGAATTTTTAGGTTTTTAACATTGACGATCGACTTTTTTAAGTCTGTGGGCCGTTTTGTGAACTTTGATGGCAGAAATTGCTTATTTGAGTTTTCAAAACGGTTCAGGGACGCCTGTAATCGGTAATCCTTCCGGACAGGAGGGGGTAAGGAGAACGCAAGAAAGATGATCGATCTACAATGGTTAGGAAAGTGCATTAAGCTACTTGAAGGGCTCGAAAGAAACATCCGCGAATGCGGATTTGAAGACCAGGAATGCGGGTATGACGACGGAGATCTGTGCCTTGCTGCGGACGTATGCAAGGGCGCTGCCGCGATTTTGAGCGGTAAGGGCGAACCCAACAAAATTGGATCTCCTGAAACTCAGGACTTCAATAAGGGAAAAACCTTGACGACGCTGCTGCTCTTGATTGGCGGAGCACTTCGCGAAGTCGAGCCAATGATTCCCCACATGCAAGCTTCCGATGCTGCGCGGAGTGTTCAAGAGGCTGTTGATTCGCTCGACATGCAATTGAATGCGGTGAGGACTGCGATTACGAAGCGCAAGCAACAAAAGGACTTCGCACGAGCTGGTTCGGGATAGGTTCAAAAGGGAGGTGGTGACAGCACCTCCCCAGAACTTTTCAGGATTAATTCTCTCTCTCAGCCTTTTTCACCGAGCCTGCTTCTCCGCACCTGCTCTGGCTTTTTCCAGTTGCAATATCTCTAATATAATATTCCCAACTCACGCCACTTTAACTTAATCAAGCCCTGAGCAGGAAAAAATCTATCTTTTTTTACCTAAAACTAAGAAAAATATTTCAAAAATGAACACACGTTCCATTGCTTAACTAGATCCCGACTGCTACGAAATAATTTGAGACAAAGATCTTGCTCAACTCGGCAGATGATTTTCGAAAGATTACATCCAGCCAATGTCGTAAATACGAATCAGAGTATATGCCGGCGTGTATATACTGAGTGTTTAATAAGTTGTGGTGGTGAAAGTGGTCGATTTCAATGTTTTTGCCGAAATCGACCACCGCGGTGGCGGATGAATAATTACTCAGCATTAGACATCGACCTAGACTCTAGAAAAATACTGGAGACTAAGATCATGAGTAGCGACTCACAGGGACCAAGGAATTTAAGTACAGGCAACGCTGTTCTGAAAATTAACCCCGAAACTAAGCAAATTCATTTTGATTACGCAGAATTTCTCTACATTCTTTGCCAAAAAGCAGATTACTTAATCACCTGTCTAGAGCGACAGAAAGAGCCACTGCGCATGCTCGAGAACGTCTTTTCCGTAGCTGTCACATTGCTCGACTCCTTTTCGATTTCGGATACGACAGGCAAGCATCGTAAGCTGACTTTAATCAAATCCGGGGAAAATGATTTTCCCAATAGCTACCGCAGTATCGAAAACAATTGCCTAAAAAGTGACGGCTTACTCGATCTCAAGCTTTTGCTCGAAAACATCTGCAAGCGCGGTGATGAAATTAGTAAATCAGAGGAAACCGAAAAAGAAAAGCTCGTGGCATTACGCGATATTCTCCACAATGCTACTCACCTGATTCGTAAAGAACGAATCCTCCGTTTTGGTCATGACGACTGGTCCGAGAGGCAGATGTGATGTAGCAGGCCCCATCACAGACTTAGGCTTGAACTTGGACTTAACCTTCCCCTTTATCCCCCTATCCCTAGTGTCATCCTACTATAGAAACCGCAGGTCTATAGTAAGATGACAGGAGGGGAGAATAAAGGATAAGGTTAAGTCCAAGTTCAAGCCTAAGAACTAAAGTAAATCTTTGGTTGATACTTCCTACCTTGCCATCAAATGGAAATGCAAATATCCAATGTGTTGATAGCCGGGGCCGTTGGTGAAGATTTTATAGCCATGATATTTTTCCTCGCGAATGTAGCGCCCCATTACGGCGTAGGCATCTTCGATATAAGTTAAATCGTCTTGGGAGAAATCCCCAACTTCCTTGATGTCTTTCTTAGGGAAAATCACATAGTGAATTGGCGCCGAAGGAAAGGGGTGCTTGATCATGATCGATTTATCGGTTTCATAGACAAGGTCAGGAATTGTTCCAGAGGGGAGCTTTTGAGCCCAGACTGAAGTGATAAACCCAGTGATTTTTGCTGGCGTCCAGCAATTTTTATTACAAGCCTCAGTCGGCACAAACTGCCTGATACAGGTGTCAGAGAATAAATAAACTCCAGAGCCGAGCCCAAGCACCAGCCCAATTAAAATTCCAATGACAGTGTAAAATCTAGCACTCATGACTTTATATCATCTGGAAAAATCTCTCGCTCCTACGTGTCCGCCGGAGCCGGCGTAGCCGCGTAGGCGGAAGAAATTGGCCAACATCAGACGTAATCATAGTAGTTCGTTGGCGGCCTGAGCGAGATCACTACGGATGATATTGGTTAGATGTAAATGCACCGCTTGCGGCCAGTCTCTAAAAGCATTGATTGCATGGACTAGTCCATTGTTGCGGCGTGATAGTAGTTGATTGTCGATCTGACTTTCATCCCCAAGCACAACTACGACACTGCCTTCGCCAAGACGAGTAAGTAAGACCTTAAGCGGGCCGCGTTCGATATTTTGTGCTTCTTCAAGGATTACAAAACAGCGCCTAAATGTGCGGCCACGGATATAAGTGAGCGGTACCATTTCGAGGCGGTCTTCCATCTCCAGCCAAGTCTTAGCATCAAATCCTTTCTGCGTGGTTTGCGCTCGATAAACCCCGCGTTGTTTGCGCCCTTCATCTGGTGAGGGAACTTGCACAATCGCGCGCAGGTTATCCTCAATCGGACCTCCCCAGGGGCGGACTTTTTCTTCGAGAGTGCCAGGCAGATAACCCATCGAAGTGCCAACTTCAACCATCGGGCGAGTGATAATAATGCGATCAAACTGATTACGTTCGATTCTTTCCCAGGCAGCAGCAAGTGTTAGAAATGATTTACCGCTACCAGCTGGGCCAGAGATTGTAATCAAGCGCACTCCACCTTGAGCCATCGGGTCCGATTCTCCGCAGCCCATCAAGGTCCAGAGTAATAATTTTTGTCGCGTGTTTTTGCCTTGCACTTCGCCAGCAACTTTTAAGTAGTCGACTTTGGAGCGATCGATGATTTCAGCTTGCTTGCGCTCGGGGTCGCGCATCAAGGCATAGCAGTAGTGCACACTTGGGTTCTCACGATTTACGAGGTGAAAAAACTCGTTCATAAAAGGCTTAAATTTCGGCTCGTAATAGCCAGCATTAATCGCCCGATCGAGTTCTTCGGGGCTAAGTTCAATGCGGTGGTAGCCCATTTCGTAGTTCATTTCTGGAGCGCAGACTGATTTTAATTCCTCGGCGGCAAGTCCATAGACGCTGCGTGCCAGCACGCGGATGATGCGGTCTTGAGTGATGAGTGTGACGTGTTTATCGTCTGTGCTAGCTTCATCATCGTCACTTTCGCTGCGCTGAGCTGCAAGACTATCTTCAATCTCCAGGGCGGTGGCAAGAATTTCGTGTGCAGCGTTACTTGCCTTTAATCCCCAAGCGACAACTTTGTTCGAGTTTGGGCGCGGGGCAATTCTCAGCGTGCCGCCTTTTTCTGTTTCTACACCTTCAAGCAGTGAGCCCAGGCTTGAATAATACTCAAGTTGCCGTCCGGCTTCTGCGGCAACTTTTGCCCGGTCGCCAGAGTCGTCTTTGATCGAGTCGAGTTGATCGAGCACGACCCGTGGGATGATAATTTCGTTATCGCCTAAGACACCTGCGAATGCAGGAAGTCCGGAGCCGACACGAAATGTAGTGACGTCTTGAACGAGTGAAATAATAGCGGATGTATCTAGAACGAAAATTTTACTTGTTGGCATATATATTGGGGACTGTCGCCCAATTAAATTTCTATTGCAAGGAATACATTTTGGCTGCGACTTTGTCTGGGGCTCATAAAAAATCCTGCGACGTATCGCAAGCTTATACGACTCAGATTTTTTACTACCCATCCTCGTCTCGCTTAAAATCTATTCCTTTCATGACGAAATTTGATTGGGTGACAGCCCCCGAGCAGTATTCGGAGTTATTTTACTGCTTAGTGGGCATAGAAAATCTTGAATTTTGATAATAAGTTCTATACTGTCACGGTCAGTATGTGGGTTGTAAAGATTCAACAGATAGGCGATGAGCTCGGCATAATTTTGCCTGAAGAAATAACTAATGCCTTTGGTCTAGTAGCCGAAGGAGAGTTTGATGCAGTAATTGATGGGCGCAATTTAGCCATTGACCTTATTAAGCAAACGAATCAAGAAGAGTAATTTATTTTTAGTTCAAGGTTTATTGCCCTAGCTACAAAGTCGCTCAAGTGCCTTGGGATATTTAAATCCTTTGACGTCACCCACGGTAACCGCTGTCCAGCCCTTGGGTTTAAGAATTTGGTGGCTTAATTCAATCAGGTGCTTGAGGTTTACGTTATCGAGTTTTACGAGCACTTCTTCGAGCTCGATATAGCGCCCAAAGATTATTTCCGTCTCGATTAGTCGCCAGAGTTTGGTGGAAAGACTTTCACTGGCAAGTAAAACTTGCGCACGAAAGCACGAGCGCGCCCGAGAAAACTCCTCCTCGCTGATGTCGCCTTCACGAATCAAGCGCAGCTCCTCGGCAATTAAATTTAGCGCATCGCCGTATTCCTCGCGGTTAAAAGTGCCAGATATCACAAAGGCGCTACGCGTAGAGTAAGAATCAAGAAATGTAAAAAGCGAATAAGCAAGCCCACGGTCTTCGCGCACTTTTTGAAATAACCTCGAGCTTGATCCCTCACCGAGCAGCATGCTGAGTAAATTTGTGGCGATAAAATCTTCATGTTTAAGGCCAGGTGCTTTAATTCCGAGAGCTAAGTAGCACTGCGAAGAAGGGTGCATGCGAATTGCCTGTCCAGAGCCAACACTTTTAGGGATTTTTAATTCAAACGCTTCACCACTAGGAAGGCTACCGAAAAGGGCCGCAATTTTTGTTGTTAAGTCGAAATTAATATTGCCCGCCGCGCCAATCAGGATGCGCTTGCCGCAGAGCATTGCTTTGATACGCTTGTAAGTCATCTTTAAGCTAAGCTTAGGGACGGATTTAATTGTGCCAAAAACTGGTTTTGCCAATGCCCCGGTCAGCCAAAAGCATTCGCTGAATTCTTGTGTGAGGACATCAATTGGATCATCTTGGGCTTCGAGAATTTCCTGGGCGATAATATCTTTCTCGAGCTTTAAGTCCGATTCATTAAAGGCAGCTTCAAGCAGCATGTCCGAAAAAAGTTGCAATAAATCTTCCGCCCGATCAGCGGGGACACTTCCCACAAGAGCAATGCTTTCTGTGTCAGTATATGCGTTAACATCGCCACCGAGTTCGTCCATCAACGCGGCGATTTGTTTATTCGTTCGTGATTTTGTGCGGCGAAAAAGCAAGTGTTCAAGCAGATGAGTAATGCCAAGTTCAGAATTTGTTTCATCGCCACTGCCTCCACGGACCACTATCGCCAGGGAGAGCGAGCGCGAACCGGGCACGTCTTCGCTAAGAATTGTTAGCCCATTGGGCAGGATGTGACGCAGGCGGTTAGTCATATATGTAGGATTATAATCCTTGCTCTTGCACTTGAACTTGAACTTATGCTTTTACCTTAATTTTAACACTATTCTTATTTAAGGTTAAGAGTAAGGCTAAGTTCAAGAGCAAGGGTAAATAATTTAGTAGGAAATAGAGAGCTATGATTGAGCCACGAGTCCTTAAGGGGTTTAGGGATTATTTGCCGAATGTCGAGATTTTACGTCGTCGCATGATGGCCGACCTCTCACAGGTTTTTTCGTTATTCGGCTTTGTGCCGATTGATACTCCGGCGCTTGAATATAGCGAGATTCTTTTAGGCAAAGGCTCCGATGAGTCTGACCGCCAACTTTTTCGTTTTAATGATCAAGGCGGCCGCGATATCGCCATGCGTTTTGACCTGACCGTGCCACTAGCGCGCTTCACCGCACAGCACATCGACACTCTCGGTACACCTTTTAAGCGCTATCACATTGCTCCAGTTTGGCGCGCTGAGAAACCGCAGCGTGGGCGTTACCGCGAATTTGTGCAATGCGATTTCGATACGATTGGCACAAGTTCACCTTATGCGGACGCAGAAATTGTCGCCGTAATGAATGCGGCTTTAACTAAGCTTAATATTCCACACTGCATTAAAGTTAATAACCGCCGCGTCTTAAATGGCTTCCTCGCGTCGCTTGGGGCAGACAGTTCAGGTAATGCTGTTTCGGGGACTTCAGTCTTGCGTGCACTCGACAAACTGGAAAAACTTGGCCGTGAGGTTGTCACTGCTGAGCTTGAAAAAGAAGCGCGACTTTCTCCGGAGCAAATTGAAAAGGTATTTTCCTTTGTTGCGCTCTCAAAAGGTGATGCTGCAGCAGGCACAAAGGACAGCCAGGCTTTAATTGAAAAGCTCTTTGCAACTTACCCTGCTGAAGATGCCAAAAATGGAATTACTGAACTGCAAACCGTGATCACTGGCGCGCATGCATTAGGCGTTCCTAAAAATCAGCTCGTGATTGACCTTTCCATTGCCCGTGGACTTGATTACTACACGGGGTCTGTTTTTGAGACCGTGCCGCTGGATCTTCCGGAAATTGGATCAATCTGCTCAGGGGGGCGCTATGACAATTTAGTGGGGAGTTTCTCTAAGCGTCACCTCCCGGGTGTGGGAGCTTCAGTCGGACTGGACCGCATTCTTGGACTTTACGAAGCGCTGGCCAAGCTGCCTGAGCAAGCTTCAACTGCTTCAATCTTGGTAACTGTGCTTGACCAAAGTGGCTATACGACCAGTGCTGGAATTGCCACAAGTATTCGTCAAGCTGGTCTTGCCTGCGAGGTTTATCCGGAAATTTCTTCGCTGAAAGATCAGATCCGCTATGCTAACAAAAAAGGCATTCGCTATCTTGTGATTGTCGGTGCTCGCGAAGTTGAGTCGGGAGCTGTGGCAATTAAAGATCTAAATGCTCAAACGCAAACTGACGGAGTAAAAATCGCTGCAGTCGCGACTGCATTACAAAAGCTAATGTCCAATGACTGACCAAACTTTCTTTTGCGGAAAAGAAAGTTTGGATCAAAGAAAACGAATGTTTTATGTCAAATTTACCGTACCGCAAAAACGTCGCCATCTTTGTCCTCAACCATGAAGGTAAAATCCTCCAGTGCCAGCGCACGGACCTAGCAACTGTCTGGCAGATTCCGCAAGGCGGCATTGACGAAGGGGAGCATCCGCAGGAGACGCTAAAGCGCGAGCTTTTCGAGGAAGTTGGTATTAGTGAATACGCACTCCTTGGACAGCTTTCTCAGGAGCTACGTTACGACTGGCCGGAAGCGCTCTATGACCGCGGCTTTCGTGGGCAAGACCAGACCTATTTTGTAGTGCAGATCAAAGCTGGAACTGAAATTTGCTTTAACGCTGATCCGCGTGCTGAGGTTGAGTTTGGTGCGTATGAGTGGGTTACGCCTGATAAGTTTATGGACCGGATTCAAGGCTTTAAGCGTCCGCCGTATGAAAAAGCCCTAGAGCTTTTGCTTAAAGAGTTTGGTAAATTCGTTTACAGCAAGTAGACCGAGTATAAAGCGAGCAATATGTCATTAGAAAATTTAAAATCCGCCTATCAATCAATCAAGAAATCCGCCTTAGATCGTTACTTTGAGTTTATTCGTTTTGAGAGTGTCAGTTCTGAAGCTGAGTACAAGGATGAAGTTCTGAAGTGCGCCGACTGGCTTGATGCTGAAGTCAAGAAGCTCAATTTCAAAACTACCTTTTGGCAGACTGATAACTATCCGGTGCTTTTTGCCGAGAATACTGAGGCAGGGCCGACTAAGCCGACGGTGCTGCTCTATGGTCATTATGACGTTCAGCCGGTTGACCCGCTTGAGCTCTGGGAGTCGCCTCCCTTTGAGCCAACGATTAAGGGCACGGAAGTTTACGCGCGTGGCGCGGAAGATAACAAGGGCCAGTGTAGTTATGTTTTAGCTGCGCTTGAGATGTTGCAGACTGTGCATGGCAAGTATCCGGTTAACATTAAACTTTGTATTGAAGGCGAGGAGGAAATTGGCAGTCCCGGATTACTTAAAATTGTATCTCAGCATGCACGCGAGCTAAAAGCCGATCATTTATTAATTGTTGATGTTGGTCTGGAGGCGGCAGACAAGCCGGCGATCACGCTTGGGGTGCGTGGTTTGGTAACGATGGACGTGGAGCTGACTGGATCGCGTGGCGATTTACATTCTGGAGCAAACGGCAATTTGGTTTATAACCCGAATCGTGCGCTGGTGGAGATTTTAGCGAAGGCTCGGGACGAGCAGGGCAAAGTTTTAGTGCCTGGATTTTATGACAAAGTTTTACCGGTTAGTGCTGATGAAAAGGCGTTGATTAATTTAGAATTTGATCAAGCCGAGTATGAGCGTTTAGTTGGGGCCAAGGCAATTAGCGGAGAGCAGCCTTATCCGCTGCTTGAGGCGCATTGGTTGCGGCCGACCTTTGAGATCAATGGCATTGGTGGCGGATATACTGGCTCGGGTTTTAAAACTGTGATTCCGGCCAAGGCGATTGCCAAGATTTCTTGTCGTTTAGTCCCGAATCAGGATCCTTGGGAGATTGGAAAGTTGGTTCAGGAGTTTATTGAGAAGAATGTGCCTGAGGGGATTGAGTGTAAGGTGACGATTCGGCCGGGGGTAGGGACTGCGGTGCGCTCGAGTCCGCATACTACGGTTGCCAAGGTATTGAGTCGTGCCTATGAGGAAGTTTTAGGAAAGTCTTGTGATTGTATTTTAAATGGCGCTTCGATTCCGATTACGGCGGAGTTGGCCAAGGCAAGCGGGGCGGATATTTTGTTAGTTGGTTATGGCTTGATTGACGACAACATTCACGCCCCGAACGAGCACTTCGGCCTAGGCCGTTTTGAGAATGGGGCGTTGACGATTGCCCGTGCTCTCGAACTATTCGGTGAATAATCCCTGTCTAAGTTCCTGTCATTGCGAGGGAGCGCAGCGACCGTGGCAATCTCCCGCAATGCGGGGCAGCGAGGTCTCACGGGAACCCCTTTTCGCTCATTCTCGCACGCTTCTCGACCGAAGCGTGCTCCGAGGCTCAGGCGATTTTTTCTGCGTATAACGCAGTCGAAAAAAATCGCCATCGAATCCGCTCAAACAGCTTCCCCTGAGACCTCGCTGCTAAGATCAGCAAAACAGCCCAGCAAATTGTCATCTTGAGCGAGTATGTTGCAAAACGAAAGTTTTGCAACTGCGTAGTCGAAAGATCTCCAAGCAGAACCTGTAACGACCGGAACTCTTTACCCGCGAAAACACAGTGGAAATTTTCCGATTAAAGTTTTTCTGAGACTGGTATGGGGTTACTATCCTTAACAAATTGGCAAGGACCATTCTCACATAATCACAAGAATATTTTATAAGTCAGGCAACAAACATCTAACAGTGGACGATAATCTATCTGGAAGTGTATTAATGTGCTGTTAAGTATGGCTGCAAAAGTAACCCTGTACCATTAGGTGAATAAATCGTCTTTTTTTACTTCAATAAACTTCATTTCCGGACGATAATAAAAGGCGTATTAATGCCTTTATGACCGATTCGTTCACAGGTGAAAAGTTCATTTTTGTTTTTCTCGACGATGGCACTCTTGATGTCGTTAGTCCCAGAGGCGATCTGATGGGTGCCTATGAAGGAATCGATGTAGGAAATGGCGAATACACCTTCTTCGACGACCAACTTAGAAAAATGGTTGCTAACTTTACTAAGCCCAACCGGGAAGGAAAATTGTTAGGCTTTATTAGTTGGGTTCAGTCGGGAGAGTATGAATTAAAGGCGGAGCAACCAAGTAAAAAAGAATTCATATATCGATTAAGTTTTATATCAAGTGTGAATCCTAATTCGTGGTTCAAAACCATCGAAGAAATTCGAGAATATGCAGGGAATTTACCAGATACAGATGAAAATTTTTCTCCAAGTTTGGAAGGCAAAGAAAAATTTATTGGAAAGTATCTGCTGGTTGGTCTCGATTATTTAGATACAGATGGAAACCTAGATAGGCAGGAACAGGTTCACGGCGTTATTATTTCCATTGACCAATCCGGGCTCATTATCAGAAAGAGTGACGGCTCAGAATTTAACTTACCACCAGCCCTAGCTAACCTTGAAAGCGCAGCTGAAGGAATATATCGTTTACGTGGAACTGGCGAGGAAGTTATCGATCCTGACTATTTAATGAATTGGACCATTCGTCCTCCTAAAGAAGAAGTATGAAACGAGGTTGGGTAACATTTGCTTTAGCTTGCTTCCTTGAACTCACTGGTGCCAGCCTCCTCAGCAACTAGTGAAAAATACTTATAAATTTTACTGATACTGCTACGGGGTTACTATCCCCGATAAATCGGGAAGTAATAATCCAAGTTGAGTGGATTGGGTTAATAACAGAACTTGAAGACGCCCATGAGCACCTCAAAGATCTTATTGATGAAATAGCCGCTAAGGGGGATAGATATGACGAGGATGAGTTCTACATTTCGCTAAGGCATGTTTATGCGCACATTAATCGAGCATGGAATGCTCGCAATCACATAGGCGATATAAAAGATTTAGAATGGGCGGAATATAGTAACTTTCCTACTGATATTAAGCCAGTAAGGTAAGGCATGAAATTCTTAATTGCGATTTGTAAACGATTACTTTCTCACTTTAAGAAAGAATGGAATTTTGAGGATTATCCAGTCGAAACTTGGGAGCTTCCAAACGCCTCTGATGACAGCGACCGCGTTAGTGCTGGAATAATAAATTGGCCTTCAATGGTTGAAAGAGGTTCTACCGCTGAGGAAGCCATAAAAAATCTCAAAGAAGACTTTTTGCGATATAAAGAGCACAATACATCACTGCCGAGGCCTGGGACTAAAGTTCCGCTTAAATTTGCTCCTACTGCACAAATGGACAAATACGAAGATGTAGCAGTGGACTATTTTGAGAAGGTTCTTCGGCAAGATTACTACGATGGTTTTTATTCTGATGGATCTTGCTTCAATTATTTTGAACCAGTTGAAGACGAAGAGGGTGCCAAGCAATTCAAAGAAATGGTCATAAACCGAACTCGTGAAATATATGATATTGATGTTTCTGATATCTATGACGGCCCTCTATATGCAGTGTTGGCGCGAATTAAAAATAAACAATAACCTGAAGCCAATTAACTGGTGCCAGCCTCCTCGGTAACTAGGCAGTCGATGCCAGGTGGTGAAAATGATGAACGTATGCTTTCTTCCCCTGGTGGATAAATAAGTCCTTGGATAAAATGATTTAGATTAGAAATTTTTCTTTACTTAAAAAGTATGAATGTATTTCAACAACTAGGTGATTGGTATATGTCCCAGTGCGATGGTGACTGGGAACATTCATACGGCGTCGTCATAGAAACCCTGGACAATCCTGGATGGAGAATCAAAATTGATTTAGCAGAGACTAGGCTTTCTGGGCGATTTTTTGATGCTGTTCAAATCAATAATTCTGAAACAGATTGGATTGTTGTAGAAATTCAAGAAGATGCGTTTATCGGCCATGG
>JAEUWB010000052.1 GCA_016786595.1 bacterium
TTTTCTTTCTCGCGCTGAGTTGGTTGGTTGCGCTATACGCGCAACGGTCAAAACTACCCAAACAAAGCTTACCGCTTTCTTTGGGCCTACATGACCTAGTCCTTGATGGACTAGGTCCAGCTAACACTGCTTTCTCGCACCCTATGACTGTCGTCCTCTCGGACGACAGTCAAAGTTACAAAAAGCAAGCTTACCGCTTTCTTTTTGCTTACTTTTTCTTTCTCGCGCTGAGTTGGTTGGTTGCGCTATACGCGCAACGGTCAAAACTACCCAAACAAAGCTTACCGCTTTCTTTGGGCCTACCTTTCTTTCTCGCGAAAGAAAGGTAGGTTAATCTTTGAAGTTTTTGAATTGGAGTTCGCGGTCACTTTTATCGCGGAGTAGTTGCATTGCTGCCTGGAGGTCATCTTTTTTGGGGCCTGAGATGCGGACGTGGTCGCCCATGATTGAGGCCTGGACTTTTTTAAGGTCGGCTTCTTTGATTAATTTTGCAACTTTTTTGGCATCATCACCTTCTAGGCCTTGTTTTAGCTTGATTTTGATACGTTGTGCGCCACCTGTTGCTTGTTCAACTTGGCCGAGATCGAGTGCTTTGAGGCTGACTCCGCGTTTGGCGAGTTTTTGGTTAAAGATGTCTTGCAGGGCTTTCATTTTCATTTGGTCTTCGGCGAAAATGGAAATTTCAGATTTTTCAAGGTCAATTGAACTTTTGCTGCCGCGAAAATCGTAGCGACCTTCGAGCTCCTTTTTGGCTTGATTTACGGCATTATCTACTTCCTGAAGATTGACTTCAGAGACAACATCAAAACTTGGCATTCTACGTCTCCGTGCTAGTTAATTATATGCTTCTTACTAAACTATTGTTATTAAAGCATTCTTTAGTCGAAGTATTTTTATACGGCAAAAATCATCGCAGAATTTTAAAAAAACCTCAAGTTATTGGACACTTGCGAATTGTGCACACGAAAGCTAGTTTCACGAGCTGAATATCAATTGCAATTGGAAGAGGAGAACGACTGTGCCTGAAGTGCAAAGTTTGCCCTTAGTTCAAATCGAACTCGAAAAATCTGTTGAAGAAGTATTTGGAAATACGTTTAAGCGTGAAGAGCCTCAGCGCTGGGTGGAGTACGGTTTGACTTTTCGTGTTGCCCCAGAAAGTTTGCTTAGTTGCTGCCAAACATTAAAAGAGCACCGTAAATTTTTATTTAACATGTTAATCGACATCACTGCGGTTGATTTCCTTGATAGTCGCAGGGAGCGTTTTGACGTTGTCTATCAGTTTTTAAGTTTAACCTATCAGAGCAGGCTTTGTTTAAAGGTTGCTGTGACTGAAGAGCAGCCGGCTGTAGCTTCGGTGCGCTCGCTTTGGGCTGCAGCTAATTTCCTCGAGCGCGAAGTTTGGGACATGTACGGAATTGATTTTCCGGGACATGGAGATTTGCGCAGGATCTTGATGTATGACGAATTTGTCGGGCATCCGCTAAGGAAGGATTATCATATCCAACACAAGCAACCACGTGTGCCGCTGAGGCTGCCTGAGTTACGCAATGAGTCGGTTGATATGAATAAAGCTGAGCTTGTAAGCTTGCCAAGCAGGCAGAAAAGTCTTGAAAAACAGTCTGTTAATGAGCAGGGAGCGTCCTAGTCATGGCTGAAGTTTCTACTGATTGGAAGGGGCGTGAGATTGGAGATTCCTTGCATTCGCGCACGATGGTTCTCAACCTCGGGCCTTCGCATCCATGCACGCACGGCACGGCGCGACTTGTTGTTGAATTGAACGGTGAGCGGATTGAGCGCTGTGATGTGGATGTCGGATATTTACATCGTGGCTTTGAGAAGCAGTGTGAAAATGTCACTTATCTTCAGGTCATTCCCTACACTGATCGGCTTAACTATGTTTCCCCGATTATTAATAACGTGGGCTATTGCCTTGCCGTAGAAAAGCTTTTTGCTGTGGATGTGCCGGAGCGCACTAAACACATCCGCGTGATTATGAGTGAAGTTTCCAGGCTCTGCGATCACTTAACTTGTCTTGGCGCGTCAGCGATGGAGCTTGGAGCGTTTACTGTGTTTCTTTACATGGTGCAGGCGCGAGAACTGCTTTGGCAGTTGATTGAGTCTGTGACGGGGGCGCGCTTAACGATTTCTTATGTTCGTCCAGGTGGACTGGCCCATGATTTGCCCACAGATTTTACACCACGAATGCGTGAAGCGCTGACGAAAATCCGCAAGTTACTTGATGACTGTGACAAGTTGCTGGAGAAAAACCGTATTTTTATTGACCGCATGTGTAATGTCGGCGTGATTAGTCCTGAGGAGGCGGTGTCATATGGTTTAACCGGCCCGATCTTAAGAGCATCGACTGTTAACTATGATGTGCGCAAAGTTTTCCCGTATTCGGGCTACGAGTGGTTTGACTTTGAAGTTCCCTTGGGAACCAAGGGTGACAATTACGATCGTTACGTTGTGCGTTTCCAGGAAATGTATCAATCGATGCGGATCATCGAGCAGAGCCTAAAAAATATGCCCGATGGCCCGATTAATATTGATAACCCACACGTGATCATGCCCCCTAAGGACCAAGTTTATGGTTCAATTGAAGGTATGATTAGCCAGTTTGAAATTGTCTTCAAAGGGATTGAGCCACCCAAAGGGGAAGTTTATTTCCCGGTTGAGGGTGGAAATGGGGAACTTGGATTTTATCTTGTCTCGGATGGGACGGGAGTGCCGTATCGCTGTCGCGTGCGTCCGCCTGCTTTTATTTCGATGGGCGTGATGGGGCCATTGGTGGAAGGGCATATGGTGGCAGACGTTGTGCCAATATTTGGGATGATTAATATGATTGGGGGCGAATGCGACAGGTAAATCGTTTTATGGAGCGACTTTTGGACAAATACTTCGTTACGGAAAATTGCTCCGGTCCGCACATATTTCAATATGCTTACGGTCCTCGCAATTTCCGTTCCTCGTGTTTGTCTCAAAATCCACTCTATAAAATCGATTTATGTATGAGCGATCCTGGTCGAGGATCAAAAAAATTCCCGCGCCTTGTCTTCGGCCAAAACCACAATTTTACCACCTGTCTTTTTAATTTAGAATCTATATCTAGTAGGATTTCATGTTAAGCGAAGAATATCGGTCGAGATTAAAAGAAATTAAAGCTAAATACCCTGACACGCGTTCGGCCGTAATGCCGGCCTTATATCTAGCGCAAGAAGCGCTTGGGTCAGTCACTGATGAGGCAATTAGTTGGGTTGCAAAGGAATTAGCTTTACCTCCTGCGCATGTTCTTGAAGTCGCAACCTTTTACACCATGTATTACAAAAAACCTGTTGGGCGTTATCACATCCAGGTCTGCCGAACGCTTTCATGTATGGTTTGTGGTGCGCGTCAAATTACAGCTTACATCAAGGAGCGCTTCAAGATTGCTGCTGGACAAATTACTGCTGATGGCATGTGGAGTTATGAGGAAGTTGAGTGTTTAGGTAGTTGCGGCACAGCTCCAATGCTGCAAATTAATGACGTTTTTTTCGAAAATCTGACTACTGAGAAATTCGCTCAATTGCTTGATCGCATTGAAAGAGAACAACCCGACCTAAGATATTCAACGCTCAGGGCTGAGCTTGGTAATGGGCTAGTAGGTTGTCCAAAATCCGAAATTGCTGAGGCACTGAAATAGAAACTAGGCTGTAAAGTGTAATACTGCGAAGTGTAATTATGAGCGATCATTTGATTCTGACAAAAAACATCCATCATGCAAATCAGGCGAGCTTAGCTGGCTATGAGTCACGTGGTGGTTATGCTGCGATTCGTAAGGCGCTGCAACTTAAGGCTGAAGATCTGATCACTGAGGTAAAGAACTCGGGTCTGCGTGGGCGTGGTGGCGCGGGTTTTCCTACGGGAACGAAGTGGGGCTTTGTTCCAAAAAATACAGGCAAACCAATTTATCTTTTAAATAATGCTGACGAAAGTGAGCCGGGAACGTTTAAGGACCGCTTGCTGATGGAGCGTGACCCACATCTTTGCATTGAAGGAATGATGATTGCGGCATTTGCTTTAGGCTCGCACTGGGCAGCTTTCTATATTCGTGGCGAGTATGCTTATCCCACCCGACAAATTGACCGGGCCCTCGAGGAGGCCTATGCCAAAGGATATTTAGGAAAAAACATTTTTGGATCTAGCTATGACCTCGAGATCGTCACGCATCGTGGTGCTGGTGCCTACATTTGCGGTGAAGAAACAGCGCTGATTGAGTCACTTGAGGGTAATAAAGGACAGCCGCGGATTAAGCCGCCATTTCCTGCAGTAAGCGGACTTTATGCTTGCCCGACAGTTGTGAATAATACTGAAACTTTGGCAGCACTTCCCTATATTATTCAAAATGGGGCCCAGGCCTATCGTAAATTTGGTACAGAAAAATCTCCAGGCACAAAACTTTTTAGCGCCTCCGGGCACATCAATAAGCCGGGAGTTTATGAAGTGCCGCTGGGGTATCCTTTACTCGAGTTTATTGAAAAAGAATGTGGCGGAGTGCGCGGCGGTAAAAAACTCAAGGCTGTTATTCCTGGTGGATCCTCTGTGCCGGTCTTAAGGGCAGATGAGCTTGCTGGGGTGAAGCTCGACTACGAATCGATTGCAGCTGCAGGCAGTATGCTCGGGTCTGGTGGTTTTATTGTGTTGGATGAGACTACCGATATGGTTGATGCCTGTTTAAATTTGCAGCATTTTTATACACACGAATCTTGCGGTCAGTGTACCCCATGTCGAGAAGGGGCGCGCTGGGTTGAGAAAATCGTGAAACGTATTGGCTCAGGGCAAGGTAAGACAGGGGATCCTTTATTACTGGAGGATGTTACTAGGCAAATTGCTGGACACACAATTTGTCCTTTTGGGGATGCCTTAGTAACGCCAGTTTTGAGTTTTATGAAAAAATTCCCTGAAGAGTTTAATTCGAAAATTGAAAAAGCTGTTTCGCGTCCACTGCTCAAGGTGCTGAGTCCTCAAGGCGAAGGGGAGGAGACGGCAGCAGAATTTGGGGTCCAAGGGTAGAGGAAGGCATATGAGCACTGAAGCAAAAAATTCTGAAACCTTAGTTAATCTCACGATTGATCAACGGCAAGTGAGTGTTCCGAAGGGCACGAACTTGATTGAAGCGGCAAAGTTGGCAGGGGTTGAAATCCCCTATTATTGCTATCATCCGCATCTTTCTGTCGCCGGCAACTGTCGGATGTGTCAGTGTAAGGTTGGAGGTAAAATTGGTGATGGTGGTAAGCTCAGCATCGCCTGTAATACACAAGTGCAAGAAGGCATGGTTGTGTATACCCAGCAATCTGCACCAGAAGTTGCCGAGGCACAGCGTGCAACCTTGGAATTTATCTTAATTAATCACCCATTAGATTGCACAGTCTGCGATCAAGCTGGCCACTGCAAGTTGCAAGATTACTACTACGACTATAACGCTGAGCCTTCGCGATTTACCGAGGAAAAAGTTCACAAGGTTAAGGCTGAGCCACTTGGACCAGAAGTAATGCTCGATGGGGAGCGTTGCATTCTTTGTTCGCGTTGCGTCCGCTTCTGCGATGAAATTACAGAAACATCAGAATTGGGCATGTTTAATCGTGGAGATCATACAGTGATTGGCGTTGTTCCTGGTAAAGAACTGACTAATCCGCTTGCTGGGTCAGTTGTTGATCTTTGTCCAGTTGGCGCTTTAACGCATCGACGTTGGAGATTTAACACGCGAATTTGGTACACCGACCAAGTCGATACTATCTGTGTCGGCTGTTCGACGGGCTGTAACGTTAAAGTTGCCACACGGGACGGTGAGTTTGTGCAGATCAAATCGCGCTTGAATTCGGCGGTAAACCAGGAATGGCTCTGTGATGAGGGGCGTTATGGTTTTGATCGCTTCCAACCCAAGACGCGAAGCTTAACTCCGACCGCTGCAGGGCAAAGTATTAATCTTGAGCAGGCGCTAAAGCTTGCGCAGCAGGCACTGTCAGGACAAGGAGCACTTGCAGTTTTTCTATCACCACTGCTTACTGTAGAAGATATTTTTGCGATTAGTCAGCTTGTCACAAAATCGCTTGGTGGGAATTTAGCAGACGTTGCAGTGCAAATTCGCGAACGATCGCTTACGGCGGTTGAAGCTAAACTTGTTAGTCCAGATTATGCCCCGAATGCTTACGGCGCGCAGTTGATACTGAATCCAGCAGCGTCGGCCAAGTATGTAGAAAATTTTAGAGCAGAATTAGAAAAGCGCTACCTCGAATTACTTGAGCGTGTGCGCAGTGGCGGAATCAGTCGTATTCTCCTTGTTGGGCATGAAGCAATTCGTGACGTTGATATTGATGCAAAGCTTCGTGAAGTCTTACGGGCGAGTTCAACGGTAGTGCTCTCGGCCAAGGCCCCAGTCGGAGAGAATTTTGAAGCCCTCGCAAAAGTAGTTTTTCCGACGCGTAGCGTTTACGAGAAAGATGGCACGATGATTAATTCAAGCGGACGAATTCAACGCTTGAAAACGGTCTTAAAAGCTTCCCAGAATTTGCTGCCAATTTGGGAAATTGTAAAAAAACTAAGTGCCGAGATCGGCGCACCTGCAATTTCTAATAATGTCACAGATGATCGCTCGTTTTTTAGGTCAATGGTCGAGCAACTGAGCCTGCTTGAAGGTTTGACGCTTGCAGAGATTGGCGATCAAGGTGTGAGCATTTATGACCGTAGTGTAAAGGCCTCTGATCGCAGAGATGCTACAGCTAAAAATTTCGCCAGCAGCGCAGTAATTTAAGGGACTTGCATGTTAATTGATATTTTAATTGTAATTTTGAAGGCTGCAGTTGTGCTTGGAGCACTTTTGCATTTGGCTGCACTGACAATTTGGGTGGAGCGCAAAGGAGCCGCACTAATACAAGACCGCCAAGGAGCAAATCGCGCGGCAATCTTTGGTTTTGACCTTGCAGGTATTTTAAATACCTTAGTTGCAGATCCGGTGAAGGCGCTTTTTAAAGAAGATTGGGTTCCGCGTGGGGCCAGTCCGTTTCTACATGCGATGGGACCATTTCTTGCAGTGTTTCCTGTTTTGATTTCTTTTGCAGTGATTCCCTTTGGACCTTCACTTTTCATCGGTGGAGAAGAGTATCGCTTACAGCTTGCCAATTTGAATGTGGGCATTCTTTATGTTTTTGCCATGGGATCGCTTGCTGTGTATGGCGTTGTTTTGGCGGGATGGGTTTCCGAAAATAAATTTTCGCTTTTTGGGGGCTTACGCGCCAGTGCCCAAATGATTTCTTATGAAGTCACACTGGGTCTAAGTATTATTGCCGTGCTTTGTATTTACGGCACGCTCGATCTCTATAAAATCGTACACTTACAAAACGGAACTTTTCTGGGAGTGCTTCCCAATTGGGGGGTATTTTTAAATCCAATCGGCTTTTTGGTCTTCTTCTTCTCAATTATGGCCGAGACCAAGCGTGCACCTTTTGATTTACCGGAAAGCGAGAGCGAATTAGTGGCGGGCTATCTTACTGAATATTCGGGAATGAAGTTTTTGCTTTTTTGGCTGGGAGAATTTGCTGAGATTGTCGTGGCTTCGGCCCTCGTGGTACTACTCTTCTTTGGTGGATACGAACTGCCCTATGTTTCGATTCATAATCTACCGTCTGACCTCTGGGGGATCCTCCCGCAGTGGTTTAATCAAGTAAATTTTCAATGGGCGCCCTTAGTTGGAGCGTTGATTTTTGGAGCAAAAGTTTCTGTATTCTGTGTCTTGCAGGTAATTATCCGTTGGACTTTGCCACGGTTTCGTTACGATCAACTCATGGATTTGTGTTGGAAAATCATGCTGCCAATTACTTTAGTCAATATTGTGATTACGGCGGCTTTAGTTGTTGCTGGATTTTATAACTAAGCTTGTAAACAAGGCGGGTGAGTAAGCATGGATTTTTGGATGATTATTTTAGGGCTACTGACAGTGATTGCAGGACTAGGTGTAGTCTTAGCGCGTAAACCCCTAAATAGTGCACTCTGCCTGGTTGTCACATTATTCCTACTCGCCTGTCACTTTGCTTTGCTTGACGCGCACTTTGTCGCTGCAATCCAAGTTCTGGTTTATGCGGGCGCGATTATGGTCTTAGTGATTTTCGTGATTATGCTGCTTGGTTTAAATAGCCCTGGTGACGAGAAAATTTTGAAATCACCTTGGACTTGGGTTTATGGAGCATTTGGTTTTGGCTTAGTCAGTTTAATTGTTGCCTATAGTTTGCTGGAACATCGGCTCACACAAAGCGCCCAAGTGGCAAGTGCTGTGCAGCAGGATTTAGCTAGTTATGGATCGACCGAGCAAATCGGCAAACTACTTTTTGAAAAATTCATCTTTCAATTCGAGATTACCTCAGTTTTACTTTTAGCTGCAATTGTTGGTGCCGTGGCACTAGCACTTGAAGCAAAGCAGGGACTAC
The DNA here is from genome assembly GCA_016786595.1 of bacterium. Taxonomy (NCBI): domain Bacteria; species bacterium. Next base: position 8,457 of record JAEUWB010000052.1, read on the forward strand.
CTGCGGGACGCGGACTCAGTGCGGTTCGTAAAACAAACCATGGGAAAAAGGAGCAGCCGAGTGAATCCAGTAATCGCTAATTCGTTTTTGTTGACACCACTTACTTTTTACCTCGGTCTGGGTGCCGTACTTTTTAGTCTAGGGGCGATTGGTGTTTTAATTCGTAAGAACGTGATTGTTATTTTGATGTGCATCGAATTAATGCTTAACGGTGTTAACCTGACCTTTATCGCTCTTGGTCGACATTTCCAAGACTTAGACACGCATATTTTTACAGTCATGATTATGGCTGTCGCGGCGGCAGAAGCTAGTATTGGTCTAGCAATTGTTGTTTCGATTTTTAGAAATTTTCTTTCCACTAATGTGGCAGATGCAAATGAGCTTAGAGGTTAGTGATGGATTTTAATTTAAGTATGTGGGGCCCACAGTCAACGCACTTGATGTGGCTAATTCCTTTAATCCCCCTCTTGGGGGCAGCATTTGTTTGGCTTTTTTGCTCAGCTCGACCTGGTCGACATGCGCTTGCCGGCTGGATTGCTACAGCTGCTGCGCTAGGTAGTTTTGCTATTGCCCTTCAGTTTTTCTTTGCACTACCTGCTAACGGCGAAATTTTAAGTCCACTCTGGCATTGGTTTACAATTGGTGGCGCTTCGATTGAGTTTGCACTGCGTTTCGACCGACTCTCGGCCCTGATGTGCTTAATTATCACAGGTGTGGGCTCGCTGATTCATCTCTATGCGATCGGCTATATGGCTGAAGATCAAAGCAGACCGAGATTTTTCAGTTATTTAAATCTATTTTTATTCGCGATGTTGGTACTTGTGCTCGGAGACAGTTTGCCCTTGATGTTTGTCGGTTGGGAGGGAGTGGGGCTTTGTTCATATTTACTGATTGGTTTTTGGTTTGAAAATCCAGAAAATGCCAAAGCTGGGCAGAAAGCTTTTATCGTAAACCGGATTGGAGATGCTGGCTTTATTATCGGAATGTTTACGCTTTTGGCTGCCACAGGCTCACTTACCTTTAGTGAGCTTGTAGGTGGTCCAAAGTTAGATAGCTGGACTTATGAGCTTGCTGCATTTTGCCTATTCATTGGTGCTATGGGTAAAAGTGCGCAAATCCCACTTTATGTTTGGCTACCCGATGCGATGGCCGGTCCTACGCCAGTTTCTGCATTAATTCATGCGGCTACAATGGTGACAGCAGGCGTATATATGATGGCGCGGATGGAGTTTGTCTACTCCAATGCGCCAATTACTTCGACTCTGATTATGTCCATTGGTGCGTTAACGGCTTTTTTTGCTGCGACGATTGCGCTCGTGCAAAATGATATTAAAAAAGTTTTGGCATATTCAACTGTCAGTCAGCTGGGCTACATGTTTATGGCAATGGGTGCGGGTGCTTATAGCATGGGCATGTTTCATGTTACGACTCATGCCTTCTTCAAGGCCTGTCTTTTCATGGGCGCCGGGTCGGTAATCATTGGCTGTCATCACGAACAGGATCTGCGACACTTTGGCGGACTCTGGAAAAAAATGCCCCTGACTTTTATTACTTATTTGGTAGCAACACTTGCTATTGCAGGTATTCCGCCACTGTCTGGATTTTTCTCTAAAGACTTAATCCTCTGGAGTGTTTTTTCTGATCATAGCTATGCTTCGAAAGTCATGGTGTTTGAGGGGCTTGCACTGAATCAATTACTATGGGGACTTGGCTTACTGACGGCTTTTCTTACCGCGTTTTATATGACGCGTTCCTTAGTCTTAACTTTCTTTGGAAACTACCGTGGGCACGCACATCCGCATGAGTCCCCCTGGGTGGTGACGCTTCCACTAATTGTCCTAGCTTTTTTATCCGCTGGATTTGGTTATTTAGCGGGGCATGATTTTCTCCACTATCTAGAGCACTGGACGCGTAAAGATCTAGTACAGATCGATCACCATGATGAGACCTATCACCAATTAGAGTTGATTTCGATTATTGTGGCAGCCGCTGGTTTTCTTCTAGCGTTTTTACTTTACGCTTTTGTGCCACAATTAGTAGCCGGACTGGCACGCTCATTTAGACAGATTTATCGGTTGTTACTGAATAAATGGTGGGTCGATGAATTCTACGAAGCAGTTATCGTTCGGCCATTGACGTTTCTAGCTAATCTGAGTTTTGCAGCGATCGATCGCGGTGCGATTGATGGCACAGTTAACGGGGTCGGTAATTTTGTTGACGCAAATGGTGAGGCCTTACGGGCTGTGCACACCGGACGACTGCAGCAATATGCAGCTTTTATGTTTGTCGGACTCTTGCTTTTAGCAGTCGTCTATTTATTGTTTTCAGGAATCTAAATCATGTATCCAACTAGTCTCGACTACACAAATCCTGGTCTCTTAACGATGCTCATGCTTTTGCCATTCTTTGGCGCCTGCTGCATGTTTTTTGTGCCTGTTAAAGAGGAGCGCTTTGCTCGACTGTTTGCCTCAATTTTTGCCTTTTCCAGTCTATTGCTGAGTTGTTTGATTGCATCAGACTACACGATTAAGTCTAGTGGTTATCAGTTTGTAGAAAAATTACCTTTTATTACAAATATCGGAGCAGATTACGTTGTAGGGATCGATGGGCTAAGCCTGGTGATGCTGCTGTTGACAACAGCAATTTGTTTTCTTGTTATTCTGGCCTCAAGTAGCGTGCATAAGAATATCCGCTCGTACCTGGGCTGCATACTATTTCTCGAGACTGGAATGATTGGTACCTTTATAGCCTTAGATGCCTTAACGTTTTACGTCTTTTGGGAAATTATGCTCGTGCCGATGTATTTTATCATCGGTGTCTGGGGTGGAGAGCGGCGAGTCTACGCCGCAATTAAGTTTGTACTCTATACAGCAATCGGCAGCATCTTGATGTTGGTAGCAATGGTTTATGTCGCCTACCAAAGTCAACTTCAGTTTGGGCAGATGACTTTTTACTTGGGAGACTGGCTGCGCTTGAGTTTTTCTCCGACTGAGCAGTTGTATTTGTTTATTGCATTTGCGCTTGCCTTTGCCATTAAAATTCCAGTTTTTCCATTTCATACCTGGCTGCCGGATGCGCACGTTGAAGCACCAACTGGTGGTTCTGTAATACTAGCTGCAGTCATGTTAAAAATGGGTGTCTATGGACTTGTGCGCTACGCCATTCCGCTTTTCCCTGAGGGCTTTACATATTGCTTGCCGGTAATCTTTTTGCTCGGAGTCGTCGGGATAGTGCTTGGAGCATTATTTGCCTGGGTGCAGACCGATATCAAGAAGCTCATTGCCTATTCTTCTGTCAGTCACCTCGGGTTTTGTGTAGTTGGACTCTGTGCTTTTAATTTTGACGGCATTCAAGGAGCGCTTTTGCAGCTTGTCAATCACGGAGTTTCAACCGGGGCGCTATTTCTTTTAGTTGGAGTGCTCTATGACAGGCGTCATACACGACTGATTTCTGACTACGGCGGCTTGGCCAAGAAAGTTCCGCATTTTGCAACTTTATTTTTAATTTTTACCCTCAGTTCGATTGGGCTTCCACTGACTAATGGTTTTATCGGTGAGTTTATGGTGCTAGCTGGCAGCTACCAAGCAGATAAAGTTTATGGACTGATTGCAGTGTCTGGAGTTGTGCTCGGAGCGCTTTACATGCTTTCACTTTACCGGCGCGTTGTCTTCGGTGAACTCGACCAGGCAAAAAACGGGGAACTTACAGATATTACCTTTACAGAAAGGCTGGTGTTTGCGCCACTACTTGTAGCTGTTTTTGCTTTGGGACTTTTCCCGACATTGGTGCTTGATCTACTTGAACCGACAAGCCGAAATTTAATCTCAGAGGTTGGCCAACGATGACAACAAAAGACATAATTGCGTCAGCTCCGTATGTTGCGATGGTACTTGGTGCCATTAGTTTAATGATTTTTGGGGATCGATCGGCAAAAGACAAGGACGCTGTCAGTATTCGGGCGGCACTCGGATCGTTTTGGTGTCTGATTGCCTTGATCTTGACTTTCCCGGCGATTGCTAATCCTGGGTCGACCTTCTCTGGGTTGATTATGTTTGACGGGTTTACCTTCGTCTTGGTCTTAATTTTGCTTTTAGGAACAATGCTGAGTTTGCTTTTAACTGATGGGACTCTAGCGGCTCAGCGTTTGGAGCGGACTGCTGATCTCGAGGCGCTGATGATTTTCGCCACACTTGGCGGGATGGTCATGGTTTCTGCTGCCGAGTTAATTACACTGTTTATTGGCCTAGAGCTTTTATCAATCTCGGTCTATGCGCTTGCCGGAATGGCTCGCACGGAGCGTGCGTCGGCTGAGGCCGCACTGAAGTATTTTGTGCTCGGATCTTTTAGCTCGGCATTTATGCTCTATGGCATCGCGCTAATTTATGGAGTGACTGGCTCGACTGAATTGCTTGCGATTGGTAATGCCTTGCATGGACAGCCTTCTGTGCTCTTACTTTTAGGCTTTGCTTTTCTCGTCTTTGGTTTTGGTTTTAAAGTCAGCTTAGTGCCATTCCACTTTTGGACCCCAGACGTTTATCAAGGCTCTCCATTATCTGCTACCGCGTACATGGCAGTAGTGGTGAAGACTGCAGCATTCGGAGCATTCTTGCGCGTGATGCTCACCAGCTTTAGCCAGCTTGATTATTACACAGGTCCTTTTATCTGGACTTTAGCTGTGGCTACAATGAGTGTTGGAAATTTACTGGCACTTCGTCAAGATAGCGTTAAGCGCATGCTTGCCTATTCAAGCATCGCACACGCTGGCTATTTGTTAATGGGCGTTCTCGTATTAGCTAATCAATTCGGCGGTGCAGAATCAATTGTTTTTTACTTACTGACTTATACCTTAATGACTATTGGTTCATTCGGAGTGGTTTTGCTTTTAACCTTAGGCTCTACGCGGCAATACAGCGCAGATAGTATTCAGAGTTTACGCGGTAAGGGTTGGACCAGCCCATTTTTAGCATTGTGCTTAACGATTAGCTTGCTCTCCCTGGGCGGGATTCCACCGCTGGCTGGCTTTATGGGCAAACTTTACATGTTTAAGGCTGCAATCACTGGTGGTTATACAGGCTTAGTGATTATTGCAGCGCTAAATTCTGTGATTTCACTTTATTATTACCTGCGGATTGTGGTTGTGATGTATTTTCAGGAGGCCAAGGCTAACGAGTCGATTGTGCATGTGCAATTACGCTTTGCGCCAGTAGCAGCAATTGCAATTGTCAGTGCTGGAATGTGCTACATCGGCATTTTTGCCAGCCAGTATTATGGATTAGCTGAATATGCTATAGGGTCAGTCAGATGATTCCCCGCTATACACGAAAAGAAATGGCGCAAATTTGGACCGATGAAAGCCGGTTTAAGATTTGGCTTGAGATTGAAACCTATGCACTTGAAGCCATGGTCGCAAAAGGCCTGGCGCCGCAGAGCGCACTTGATGCCGTAATTAAGCAGGCAAAATTTGATGTTGCCCGGATTAATGAACTTGAGCGCGAACTTAAGCACGACGTAATTGCATTTTTGACTAACGTGTCAGAGTCTGTCGGGGAGTCTTCGCGCTATTTGCATTTGGGCTTAACTTCCTCGGATGTGCTTGATACCTGCCTTTCTGTGCAACTGACTCAGGCAACTGATTTGATTATTACTGGGGTTAAGGCGCTTCTTGAGTCAATTAAGCAGCGTGCCTTAGAGCATAAATTAACTCCTTGCATCGGACGATCGCACGGGATTCATGCAGAACCTACGACATTTGGACTAAAACTTGCGCTTTATTATGCTGAACTACAGCGCCACCTTGTGAGGCTCAAAGCTGCGCGCGAGGACATTGCAGTTGGCGCAGTCTCTGGTCCGGTTGGAACTTTTGCTCACTTAGGCACCTATGTAGAGGCACACGTCTGCAAACGCTTAGGCTTAAAACCAGAAACAGTCTCTACGCAAGTGATCCAACGCGATCACCATGCGCGAATTTTTAATGCCTATGCTGAAGTTGGGGCAACCTTAGAAAAGCTTGCGATTGAAGTCCGCCATCTGCAACGCACCGAGGTGCGTGAGGCGGAGGAGCCATTTACTGTCGGACAGAAGGGTTCAAGTGCCATGCCTCACAAGCGCAACCCAGTGCTTTCCGAAAATGTCACTGGCTTGGCAAGATTACTTCGTCACTGGGCTGGGGCTGCACTTGAAAACGTAGCGCTCTGGCATGAACGCGATATTAGTCACTCCAGTGTTGAGAGAGTGATTGGGCCAGACGCGACAATTACACTGGATTTTATGTTGCACAGAATGCGCAGTGTAATTGACGGGCTAGTTGTTTACCCCGAGAACATGCAACGCAACTTAGACCTAACTAAAGGGCTTTATTATTCCGCGCAGTTACTGGTTGAGCTTGCTGCGGCGGGCACTTCACGCGATGAAGCTTATCGCAAAGTTCAAGCTATCTCAATGCAACTCTGGGACGAATTAAGCAGTGCTACAGAACGCAGTAAGGTTAAGTCCCTGGCCGAACGCATCCAAGCCGAAAAGTTTTTCGTCGATAAGCTGGGCAGTGAAAAACTTGCACAGATCTTTTCTTTAGATTCATACACTGAATATGTCGATGAAATTTTTAGGCGAGTTTTTAATTAGTTATGAAAGCAACAATTTTAGTCCGTTATAAAAAGGAAGTTCCTGACCATGCGGGTAGTGTGCTGCACGAGCGCTTGCATACTTTGGGCTATACGGAAGTCAAAACTGCTGCGCTGGGTAAACTGATTGAGCTTGAAATTGAATCAGCAGATCGTGGCAATGCTCAAGAGCGCGTGCGACAAATTGCCTCGCAGATTCTAGCAAACCAATTAACTGAAGAATTTGAAATCTTAAGCCTCGACTAGAGCCGAGTTTGGCGATTATGCGTATCAGTATTATCGAATTCCCTGGTTCTTATGGTGCAGCCGAAGCGCTGCATAGCTTCAAGACGGTGCTTGGCTTAGATGCGCGTATCATCGACCACGGGGCACAGGGGCTTGAGCAGCCAGAGGTAGTGATTCTACCCGGTGGGGCTGCCTATGGAGATTTCCTTCGACCCGGGTGCTTAGCGAAAGTTTCACCGATTGCCATGCCTCTACGACGTTTTGCCAGAGAAGGCGGCAGAATTTTTGGTTTTGGTAATGGATTCCAAATCCTTTGTGAAATGGGCTTACTGCCTGGAGCATTTTTACCAAATCAAGGTTTAAGTCGGTTTATTGGCAATGCGAGCCTCAAGTCTGCGGCCTCAGTCTATGCCGGTGGGGCAAGTAAGTTGGCTAGTGATTTGACTTTCAAGCTTCCTGTGTCTGCTTCGCATGCAGCCTACTATGTTTCTAGCCGTGCTCTGCAAGAGCTTAAGGAAGATAAAATGATTGTGCTTCAATACACTAACAAGCACGGTGAAGTTGATCCAAAGCAGGCATTTCTTGGTTCGGTTGAGTCAATTGCCGGTGTTTGTAATAAGCAAGGAAATATTTTAGGTCTGATTCCTCAGCCCGAAAGGGCAGTGGAGGAGATTATGGGTTCGCTTGAAGGCAAGCGCTTCCTTGATTTGGCTTTAAGTTAAATTTTCTCCGATAAATCTAGTTGCGTTTCGTGTGATGTATGGACCTTTCAATCATTATACTAATCGGCCTGGGTGGGGAGAAGTTTTCAGAAATGGCTCGCTCTCGGCCAAACTGCTCTGCTAACTACCAGCAGTACAACTCGGGCTGCCCCAAAAAAAGATAACACTGCACTTTCTTCAAACTTTCCCCTACCCAGGGCCTCAGCTACACAAGGTATTAATTCTAACTAGCTCTCTTTCTATAATTATTGGCGTTTAAAGTATCTTTAATAGAGCACAGAGTGGAGGCCTCGGTGCGCCTTCGACTCGAGCGTTCGACCGAGCTCGCGCCGAGGGCTCAGGCCGAGAGTAGCTCGGTCGAACGCTTGGCGGAAATTTTTCGAGGGCCTACGCAGGTCAGTAGTCACGGCCATTAAGTTAAGGGAAGCAGGTAAGTCCTCGTCATTTCGAGCGAAACGAAGTGTAGTCGAGAGATCTCCAAATTCTTCAAGAAATACACTTGGAGATCTCTCCACTTCGCCCTGAGTAAACTCAGGACTTCGGTCGAGATGACGGCCTTATAATCCTTAACTTAATGGCCGTGGGACAGTAGTAGTTTATTCAGTTAATAACTGAAGTTAGCATGGCCGAGTACGGCCGAAGAAAAATTGCCAGCAAGAGCACTCGGAGCGTATAATAAAGAGGAAATTAAATATCTATTTTATAGTGTGAATGAGATCGAAGCGATTTGCTTACTGCTGCAATCTGTTAACCGAAAAAGCTCTTGTCAACGGGTGCAATCCTGGCGGGGCGTGCATTAGCGACGCCCCTAGAAAATACATTAATTCGTGCGCATCGTCTTCATTTCTTGATTTGCATTGACGACCATTTTTTCTAGCTCGGCACGTTCTTCAGGAGTGGCAATCCCATCTGCAAGAGCAGCTTTCTTTTGTGTTTGAATGGCTTCGAGCGCGGCCTTGGCCTTTTCGTATTCTTCTTGATTTAAAGTGCCATCTTTCTTCCCACGAGCAAGCCGCTGTTTGAGCTGAAACTGCTCTTTAGAAATTTTCGGCAGATAATGCTTACGCTCCTGAGCAATTCCTTGCCCAGCAGCATTGGCAAAAAATATTGCTACTAGAACTACGAGAAGTCTTTTCATAAAATTAATCCTCACTCACTGAAAGCAGGTCTACAGAACAACTACCCGTTACAAATTGTAAATTTCGCAAATTTTACCTAAACAGTGATTCGATGTCACTACGTTTTTTAGGCATTGCTGCGGTAAGCACTTCAGCACTACGTTTTGTAATTAAAATATCATCTTCGATTCTGATACCAATACCGCGAAATTCACTGGGAAGATCGCGATCGGAGGCGTCAAAATATAATCCTGGCTCGATTGTGAGCACTGCTCCTTCAGGTAATTTGCGCGTATAGCCATGCAATGGAGCTTGCTTGGCTTGAAAATTAAGTGGGGTGATATCATGCGTATCTAAGCCCAAAAAATGTCCGGTGCGATGCATGTAGTATTTCTGATAACGCTTAAGTTTGATGGCCTTATCCAACGGCCCTCGAATGATTCTGAGCTGAATCAAGCCCTTTGTGATTTCGCGAACACATAAAGCGTGTAATTGATCTAAAGTTACCCCGGGTCGCGCAGCGCGAATGCATGCATCTTGTGCTCCGAGCACAAGATCATAAATTTCTGCTTGTCTTGAGTTAAAGCGCCCAGAAGCTGGAAAAACGCGCGTTAAGTCCGCCGCGTAACCTTGATACTCAGCGCCGGCGTCAACAAGCACTAAGGCGTTTCGGGGAAATGCTTGTTGGGACGGAGTGTGATGAAGCGTTGTGGCGTTTTTGCCTGAAGCAATAATTGTCGAAAACGCAGTGCTATCAGCGCCAAATTTTTTGAAGTAACTCTCCAGTAGAGCTGCTCCATGTGCTTCGCTCGTCACGCTTGGAAGTGCTGCTGCCAAAGCCTTAAAAGACTGAGTTGTAATTGCTGCAGCCTTGCGCATGAATTTAATTTCGTGGCGATCTTTACTAAAGCGCATCTCACTTAATAAGACACGGGCATCACGCAGTGTGTGCGGAAAGTTCGCACGCGGCGCAACTTCTGATTTAAACATTCTGATCACAAGTTCATCAATTTCAGGATTTGCCCCGATTGAGTAGTTCAGTACTTCGGCTCGAGTAAGGAATTGTGGGAGCTCTTGCGCGAGGCTTTCGTAGGATTTGAAGTCATCACAGGCAATCGTTCGTTTTGCCGATTGTAAAGTTAAGCGACTACCATCAAAGCGCACTTTGGCTGGGTCTGGAGTTGCGACAAAAAGTACAGACTCTGGACCAAAGCCAGTGCCATTTAAGAGTAGCGCAACTTTTGCATCGCTGATCCCGGTGAGATAGAAAAGATTTCGGTCTTGCGCGTAGGGATAGTGTAAATCGCGGCTTTTTGTTCGCTCCGGTGCCGCAGTAATGAGCATAGCCTCGCCAGTTAAATGTTTTAAGAGAGCCTTTCTGCGTTGTTTGTAGATCGATTCATTTAACATAAGTAATATTTCTGCTTGTTTGACTGTCCTAGTATGCTTAAAAGCCAATTTAGTCTTGATTATTAAATAGACTTAAGACTATACGAAGTGTTAGTTTTTTGCAGTAATTATATACACTTCAGATAGAGTTTTATATGAAAAGATCCACATTGATTTTGCTAAGTTTTGTGATTGTCTCTAGCGCCTGCGGCAAGAAGGCTCCACCGAGCTACCCCGGGGAATTTGTGCCGCCTCCAGTCAGCAGCGCGCAATCTGAGCATCTCGGTGAGAAAGTTGTTTTAAGCTGGACAGCACCCGCAATGCCCGCTGGACAGGAATCTTCCTTGGCTGGATTTGTGATTAAACGCCGCGATTCAATTGTCGGCGAATTCAGAAAGCTTGATGAAGTTGAATACGCTCCGGGCAAATCTAGCTATCAATATGTTGATACTAATCCTCCTGCTAAGCAAGTCGGGGAGTATGTAATCGTTGCTGTCAATCCAGGTGGGCTTGAAAGTAGCTACGATAAGTTACTTCGCGTGGATTTTAAATAGACGAATGCAAACTAAATCAGTGAAAAAAAACTTAAGCTTTGTCAAAATGCAGGCTGGTGGAAACGATTTTGTAGTCCTTGATGGTCGTCACGGTTTGCCGCTAGCAGAAGAGAAATTGACAGTGCAAATTCTTGATCGGCACTTTGGAGTTGGCGGCGATGGTCTATTAATTCTCAAGAATCCAAAGACAGCTGACTATGCTGTAACCTATCGTAATGCTGATGGCTCGGAGACGATCTGTGGTAACGGATTTCGCTGCATTTCTCGCTATATCTATGACCTTTACCCGGGAGTTAAAGAGTTTGAGCTTGAAGTCTTTACTGGAAAAATCGCTGTCAAAATTATTGGTTCTGGGGAGCGAGTACGCACTGATATCGGACATCCTAGTTTCCAAGGTATTGATATTCCAACAGCTCGACCGGGAGAATTTATCGACCACAAGCTCCCTGTGGACACTGATCAAGTGCAAATTACTGCACTAAGTGTGGGAAACCCGCATTGCGTGATTGAAGTTGCAAAAGTTGACCTTGCGCCAGTTACGACCCTCGGTCCGCAGCTTGAGTGTCATCCATTTTTTCCAGAGCGGACAAATGTTGAGTTTGTTGAACTTTGTAGTGATTCAAGGGCAAAAATTAGAATTTGGGAACGTGGCGTAGGTGAGACGCTTTCTTGCGGAACAGGCGCTTCAGCTGTGGCAATTGCCCTCATGCAAAAGGGTAAAATCTCAAATCCAGCCACAATTGAGACGCGCGGCGGGGTGCTTGAAGTTTTTTACGACAAGGAGCAGAATCTAGTAAAACTAACTGGCCCTGCTGATTATGTTTTCAGAGGCGAAATCCAGCTTTAACCCCTGCTTGAGGAGGTCGCAATGTTTACTGGTAGTTATACTGCACTAGTTACACCTTTTACTGCTGATACTTCAGCAATCGATTATGCTTCACTTGAAAAGCTTTTAGACTGGCAGCTGCAAGCCAAGGTTTCTGGCTTTGTTGTCGGTGGGACGACAGGTGAGTCGGCAACACTGACCAAGAGCGAACGTGCAGAAATGCTTGCATTCGTAATTAAGTTTTGCTCAGGGAAAGTTCCTGTGATTGCAGGCACTGGCACTAATAACACTAGTACTTCAATTGAATTAACACGCGAAGCTAAGTCGCTTGGGGCAGCAGGAGCGCTTTGTGTAAACCCGTACTATAATAAGCCTACGCAAGAAGGTCTCTATCAGCATTTTAAAACAATTGCTGAACAGGGAGGTCTGCCAGTTATTGTCTATAATATTCCGGGCCGAACTTCGGTGGATATTGGAATAGAAACTTTTAGTCGCTTAGCGACTGTCCCCGGCATTGTTGCGGTGAAAGAAGCTTCCGGATCAGCTAATAAAATCATGTGGCTGGCACGTGAGATTGGCGCGAAGGTTAATTTGCTTTCAGGTGAAGATGATTTGACGTACATGCTGATGTCGGTTGGCGGTAAAGGCGTTATTTCTGCGGCAGCAAACGTAATTCCACAAGCTTTTGTTACAATCTGCGATACGGCCCTTAAAGGAGACTTAAGTGCTGCTTTAAATGCGCAACTTAAGGCACTCCCCATGATCAAGGCGCTTTTTTTGGAGACGAATCCAGCACCAGCCAAGCGTGCGCTAAAACATTTAGGATTAATTGCCCATGATACTTTGCGCTTACCGCTTGTGCAAGTCAGTGAGGCAACAGATAAAGCTCTTAAGGACTTATTGTAGCGATGAAAATTTGCTTGATTGGCGCAACTGGCAGGTTGGGTAAGGAAATTATTCAGGCCTGCAGAGAACATGCTTTCGAAGTAGTCTACGGAGTTGTTTCTAATCAGAGCTTGAATCTCTCGCAGGAAGTTTCAGGAGTAACCACGCTTGTTAGCGCCAGTCACTCAGGGTTTACTGAAAAATTCGACGTAGTTATTGACGCTTCAAGTCCTGTTGGTGCGCGCACAGCCTTAGAAATTGCCTTAAAATATCAGCGACCATTACTTGTTTGCACGACTGGCCTAGATCGCTCACTGACTTCTGAGATCGAGTCTGCAGGTACAAAAATTCCTGTGATGATTTGTAGTAATACTAGTGTTGGAATGAATACGCTTTTTGAGCTTTCCAGGCAGGCTACAAAGCTGCTTGGACCTGGCTTTGATGTGGAAATTGTTGAACTTCATCATCGTGGCAAGAAGGACGTGCCCAGTGGTTCTGCCTTATCAATTGCGCAGAAAATTCATGAAGAGCGTGACCTAAATATTACAGCGCGCGCTCATGGCCAGCATGATTCTCGTCCGGAAAACGAGTTAGTAATTCATGGCCTACGTGGTGGAGATTTCCCTGCCGAACATCAAGTTTATTTCCTGGGCAAGGGGGAGCGTTTAGAACTTACTCATCGAGTATGGAGTCGCTCGATTTATGCGCATGGCGCTTTAAGCATTGCTCAGTGGTTGTCGCAGCAAAAAGCACAAAAGTATGCAATTTCGGATTACTTTAGTGCAAACTCCTAGGTATCGTAAGAAGTTAAGTAACCTCCTTAACTGAGTTATTCGCTTGGCATTAATGAAGAAATAGACCCTTAGAGAATTGAGCTTACTAAGTCTGGGGCGAATAGAGATTTTCAGAAAGGGCTCGCCCTTCTGCATCGCTGTGCTGTACTTTCTTCAAATCTCTATTCACGCCAGGCTTATGGCAACCAACAAAGCTAGTTCTAGCAAGGTGTTTTACTGGTAGTTTATATGCCATTGCAGACTTCAGCGAAGCAGAGTGCAGTTTGGTGAAAATTTTTAGCAGGAGCCTAAGGTTCTAAAGAAAAGCTCCATTTCATTAATGACAAATAATTCACTAAGAAATTGGGCTTTTAATCAGAGCTTGCCTAGTCAAGCGGCTTAATGCGTTTAGCAACTAGACGTTTGGCTTCATTGTAATCATCCATTAAATCTTCATACAAAAAACTTTCATTATCATTGCGCACGTCCTTGGCATGAGCACTAGCTAATTTCTGAAAGCGCCTGCCTAGAGCCTCCTCGTCGGCATCAATTGCTAAGCCAAACTTACTAAAGATGATTTTTAGTCTAGCGCGTTCTTCGCGGTTAAGTCCGAAATTGACCTTATCTAGATCGAGTTGCATTTCCTGGTATCTTCGCAAAGAAACTAGAGCTGATAAAAATAAAAACAAGCACATCGCGCAAAGCATTAAAACCGGCTCTGAAGGCATTCCATATGTATTAGAACTGAGCCCTCGGCCGTCCGCAGTTAGTTGGGAACGTTCTAAGAAACGATTGCGCTGGTCGATCTCGCCCGAGTAATAGCGATAGGAAAGCTTGAGATAGCGATCAAATGCCTCAGTGTTGTTGCTACGAAAGGAATAGTCAGCAAGTGCAGAATAGAAGGCTGCGGTCTGCTCAGGATAGCGTCGACTGATGCTTTTGACAAAATCATGCACAGTGGCATCATTTTCAAGGCTACTTAAATCACTAAGTGAGCTTACTTGTTGCAGGACTGTGCCAATCTTCTCCGTTAGTTTTTCATTCTGCGTCTCTAGAAAACAACTATGAGCAATCCATGTGAGCGACTGGAGTGAATTGAGAGATTTGCTTTCCAGTCGGATGGCAATTAGTTCGGACTGAAATTTCTGTAAAAAAGCAGAAAATATATTACGTTGCTGATAGAAGTTCTTACAACTACAGTTCTTAGGAAAAAGATCTGCACTTAAAATCGACTCGCACTCAATTGCAGAATTGATTAAATTATGCACACTTGGTGATAAAGCAGAATCTGCACTGACTGTTTGACGGATGGCTCTTAAGACTTCGAGTGTTTTTACATGATCGCTCGGATCGAGCAGGGCTCTTAAATCCTGCTCTCGATACTCTGAATCATGAGCAATAATTAAATTACGTAATTTGATTCTATACTCTGAGTTGCCAGACTGGATTTCCGGCCAAAGTGCCCGTAGTAAGCCCTGTGAGAGTAAGGGCGCTCTAAATAATGCCTCTGGCAGCAGTTGCTCATAGAGTTCAACGATTTTTTTAACTCGCGTAATCAGCACCAGCTGATTTGCCTCAGTCTGAGTAAGGATTTGTAAAATTCTCGAGGCTTTCTCGTCACTCACGCGCTCACTCGTGAGATAATTCATAAGTTCAGATGCATTAAGTGCAGTAGGTTCGTTTGTCTGCAGTAAAATTTCAATTGCCTCATCGCACCAAATTTTCTTACGCACGCCTTCGACAGGTATCTCGCAGGATAGATCGCCGTTATTCAGGCAATCCTGACAGTTAAATTTAATCCCCTTAATCGTCAGAGTTGTGTCAGCTTGAGCAGCTCGGCTACAAAAAATAAAATTGAGCAGAGCGCAGCAGAAAATGACTAGAGGTTTGCTTGGCATCGTTCTGAACATTAACTTTTTACCCTTTCTACTACAAGCAAAACACCTTGGCTCTCTAGTAAATACAGTCCATAGAGTGCAGAGATGCTAAAAATGCCTTGATCTTTAACAATAAAGTCAAGTAAGTTATTGGCTTCAAACCCCTTCAGATAACAAATTAACTTGCGATCTTTAACGATAAAATGATCAAGCATTATGTCACGTCGTTTTAAGTAGTCCGCGATTAGTGTAGCCGCAAAATTAATTTTTTGATCAGCGCTAGGCTTAGGATCTCCAGACCCTAGTGATTTAAGATAGTCCAAATTTGCAACTATTTTGCTAAGGCTTGCGCGGGCGTCTGAAAAATCCTCCTGCGAGAGTTCCATTCCGGCAGCAGCATCATTTAGCGTCTGCTGGGCTACTCCCAATGGACTACGCAGGCTGTGCGAAATGCGTTCAAAGATTTGTTGTAAATAATCCATCTTATTGACTTACTTCCACAGTGCGTTTTTTCATGATTTCTCGGGCACGATTATAGTGTTGAGTGAGTTCGCTAAATTCGTGCGTCTTATTGCCTAGTTGCTTTGGGGCATGCTGCTTAGTGTCAGGGTGTTCCAAACGTGCAAGTTGATGGTACTTGCGTTTGAGTTCAACTTCAGAGGCATATGCCGGCAAGCGAAAATAAGAAAGTGCGATGCGAAGTTCCATTCTGTCATCTGCGCTGAGCAGTGCGTTGATTGATTCACGCTCAAAATTTTCGGTGTCGATCCGTTTTTTAATCATTGCGCCAAGTAGCCCAATTAAGGTGAGGAGCACGGGGAATAAATAAAATGCGCTGGGAACTACTTCTGCAATTTGCTCAATTAGATCCTTCTTGTCGTAGACTTCACGAATTTTGGTGATTAATTCTAGGCGTGAAGCGATATCTGCAGGATATAAAATAAATGAGTCATTGATCAGTCGGTCACACTCGGCACGATTGCCGGCTGCAAGGAATTGCTCGGCGCGGGCGATATAATAGCGCGCAACGTCCTCGGGAAAGCTGCCTGAAAGTTTTACAATTAATTGATTAATTTCCGGAGTGTTGGGAACTGCGCCAATACCCGTTGGAGTCGCTACAATACTGAGTGCTTTTTGTGTGGCCTCAGCGATGCGATCAAATGGAAAACGTAAAAAACTACTCTCGGCGACCCATTGCAGTAATTGCGGAGCAGGAAGTTTCTTTGTCTCAATACGCTTGAGAAGCATTTCAAGTTGAAGTTGCCGTAAGAACTTCCGTGCCTCTTGTGGTTGTTGCATGATCGCAGCTTCATTGCATGCTACTGGAAACTTCTCTGTTTCCAGAATTTCTCGGCAATTACGGATCTGGTTTAGGATTCCTGAGGCAAAGGGCGACTTAATTTGTGCCAACTCCTCTTCAGCCTTGTCGTATTCATGGGCATTCAGTAGGCCGATAATATCGCGGTCACGCCCAACTGGGTCACGTTCAATAATTGCTCGCCTCATTTTGGCACGCACGAGTGATTCGCCACTGCGCACATAGGGCCAGAGAGCTTTTAAAAAATTAGTATCAATCGTTTGAGTGTTTTCTAGACTTGCACTGATTTGGTCTTCGTAAATTGATAGTAAACGCTTAATTGAATCGGTCACAGACTTGGCGCCAAGCTCAGTAATTAGTAACTTCGTAATTACTGCTTGAGCTCGACTACTTTCGACTTTTGCGCCTAGTAAATAATTTTT
The DNA here is from genome assembly GCA_016786595.1 of bacterium. Classification (NCBI taxonomy): domain Bacteria; species bacterium. The sequence continues at coordinate 25,186 of JAEUWB010000052.1, forward strand.
TAGTTGATCAACTTTGAGTTGCTCGATTGGCGTAGCGGAGAGCAATTTATCAAAGGCTTCATTGCAGCTTAACGCCCAGGCTTCACCGTTGAGGTTGATTTCACAGGAAAAAGTATCCTTATTGCGGCAGTTCGCGCAGGGAAAATCCACACCATTAATATTAATCAATTCCTCAGCAACTAAGTCGTTTGCGGGCATTCCCAGTGCAAAAAAGCTAAGTATTAACAAACTGCGTAAAAAATATTTAGTTCCCATGTGGGTCTGCCTTTTTCTTAATCAGATCAATTGCACGGTGCAGATCTGTTGTAAGTTTATGAAAAGATTCTACTGTGGATCCCGGGTGGGTTGCATCGGATTGGATTTGCTTGGCAAGAATTTTAAAACGCTCCCAAAGTTGTAATTCAGTTGCATCCTCAGGTAACGCAAATTTCTTGAGTAAGTTATGGAGTTCAGAGCTTTCGCCATGCACCAACGAATGCGGGCGTTGTTTGCGGTGGCGTTTTTCTTTATGCTTGCGTACAATGATATGAATGACCAGGAACAAAACTAGCGCTATCAGTAGCGGTACCCAGTAAAATTCAGCCAGTAAGTCAAAAAATTTATCAATTGCAGGTTTGTTTGCATCGGGTAGGGCGACACTTTTCAGTAGGGTGTTTCGTTCTGCAATTTCTAGAGGGTAAATCAAATATGACTCATTCAGATAACGCTCAACCCCACCAGGATCATTTTTATTTGAAGCGGCTTTGGCCATTGCTGCGTAAAGCAACGCTACGTCTTCAGGGTAAAGGGAAGAAATGCGCGTCAACGCATGTTTTACGTTTCTGGTGAGTTTGAAAATATTTAAATCCGAGGCATTTTTGGCTTGCGCAATTTTGTCGCGTAGTACACTCGATACCCTACCAATTGGGAAGACCAAATAGCTGCTGTTGGCAATCAATTGGATCGCTTTGGTGGCAGACAGATCGTCGGTCATGACGCGTTTTAGTAGAAACTCTAGCTGTATACCACGTAGGAATTTACGGCTAAACTCAGGAAATTTTTGGATTTCAATTTCACTACATTCAAGTGGGAATTTATCTGCAGTTAATAGTGGTTCGCAGCGGGTGATAAAATTTAATATTTTAAAACCAAAACTGCAGACTGGATTGTTACGAAAGCGCTGATCTGTGCAGAGCGACTTAACTTCCGCTGTGACCTGCAGTGGATTTGTGGCGTCAAGTAGGCTGAGTAAGTCTACCTCGCGATTATCTGTGTCACGTTGCAGGACTAAGCGACGTAGAATTTTTTGATATTCAGAACGACCCGAACTGACTTGGTTCCAAAGCGCTCTTAGCACCGTCCGGCTTGGTGGCGGTTCAAGTCCATTGATTACTTCAGAAAGAGGGCGCTCGAATTTTTCCACAATTAGCTTCATCGAGTTAGCCAAATTCTGCGATTCGCTTTCGCTCTGCAGCAGCTTAGTAAGTATTAATTTAGCTCGAGTGTCTGAAATTTGTGAGGAGAGGGCGTAAATGCGTAGCTGTGAGAGGCTAATTTCGCTGCCCGCTGTCGACTCAAGTAGATAATCAAAGAGGTCTTCGCAGGATTTCTTTTCGACTTGTCCATTTAGAAAGATGCTGCAGGTAAGTCCATCATGAAGATCGCACCCACTGGGGCAGGGAAAATTAATGCCATTAAGCGAGATCGACTTTTGGAAGTTTGCAGCTGAATGAAGTCCCCGATCTGTTTGAATCGGCACCTCTGGGGCCTGTCCAGGAGTGGCAACGATAGTTCCTCCGGTAGCAAGTTCTTGATTACTAGTAGTGCGAGGATTTTCTAAGGGGACAAAGTTTTTTTCTTGAGCGTACGCAACAACGACCCCGAATAGGCCGATAATATAGAGGGGAAGGGAATAACTTAAAGTTCTTAACTTTCTCATGCAGGACAAGGTGTTAGCACAGCTAAAGCAGATTGACACATGAATTTTGCCAGCTTTGCTTGATCTTTTTCTGATAAGAGTATAGATACAATTCGCCAATTAGGTCAGTAGCTATCATGCACGTGGGGCCTGGGGCGGAGCTAGATTTCCGGCGGAATATTGATATAAGTCGGAGGGATGGAGTGCAAATGAGGATTGCCTGCGTAGATAAAACAGCAGCTGACCGCCTAGCCTTGGAGCAGTTTTTTGATGCTGCTTTCGAGCGTTGCCGAAACTCAATCGGCCACTTAACGGTTGGACGTTGCTACCCTGCCTCTCGCGAGGAAGTACTATTGAATAGTGCTCCTGATATCGTGGCAATCGGTCCACAGCTTTCCGTTGAAGAAGTTCAAACATTTGCCACAGAATTTCGTAAATCATTTCCTACAGCCGCAATCTTTGTCATTCTCAAGCAAGAAAATTACTCACTTCGTGCCCTCAAGCGTCTTGAGGCAGTCTCTGCGGAGGTCTTTTCCGTTGATGACTCACCTGTGCGCATTATTCACGCGGTCTCTGTCGTTGAAACAACAAAATCTAATGCCTCGCTTGGAAAAATTGTAACAATCCATGGCGTAAAGGGCGGAGTAGGCTCGACCACGATAACTGCAGCCCTGGCACATGCTGCTCAAGCCTTGGGGAAAAAGCCACTCGTGCTGGACCTGTCACTCAGCGGCTCTCTGGCGCATTACCTGAACGCCGACAAGTCTCAGTCTGCTGACTATGCAGCACTCTTAATAGATTTTCTCTATCCAGACGATCAACTTGCAAAGCGACTGATCACAACTGCGCCAAACGGAATTGACCTAGTGATGCAACCTGCTGGTGGCACGGATGTGCGTGAGTATTGGCTGCGCGATCAAAGACGTTTTGAGCTCACGCTTAACTTATTAGAGTATTATCAAAGCGTTTATGACGTAGTTTTAATTGATACTTCGCGCATTGAAGGAGTTTTATATTTTGCCCTAACAACGCGGGCGGATGTGCGTTTACTTGTGACTTCAAATGAGGCCGCCTCAGTGCACTTACTGAGCACAGCTTTGACTACTGTTGCTGACTATCCTGGACAAGGCAAAATTAAAATTATCATGAACATGCTGCAAGAGCGCGGCTTAACTCGGGACGACATCTTGGATTTCTTGTTTGTGAATGATGCCTTCGAGGAGCAGATGACTTCAGTTGGGACTTTGCCATTTGATCTCAAGTCTAGAAATTGGATTGGTACGGGAAATACTTTTTACACTGAGGCTTCAAAACACACTCAAGATCTATTAGAACGTGCATTAGCAGATTTAATCGAACTAAAATTAGATCGCCCATCTTTAGCTGAGAACGCAGTCAAGAAGTTTGATTTTTCAAAACTCATTCCTGGCATTTGGAAGAAAGAAAGAATGGAGCGTAAAGGTTTGCCACTGCCACAAGCCAAACTGCCAGCTTCGACTGAAACTTTAGTTGGTGCTTCAAATAACAAAATCAAGCAATTACATCCGATTTTAATGCCGCTTGGTGAGTCAATTCAAGTTGAACATGTTTCGAATCACGGCCAAAGGGCATTTGTGAAAGTGCCTGAGGCTGCGCAGCTTACTGCTCAAGTTGCAGCAGAAGTTACTACGGAAAATTCCGTCGCGCCTACGCTAGATAATTTAGCTGATTTATATCAGGCCCCAGAAATTCAGGAAGTAAGTGAGATCATCGGTAATGTTGCAGGAGGAGCTAAGTAAGATGCGTAGTTTTTTGACTACAAATTGTCGTGGCACTTTATCGCTTGAGCAAGTTTTACTTATTTCTGGCGTAGGCTTGGTCATTGCTGGGCTTACTTATTTCATGCAAGCAATGGGCAGCTACGCAGAAAGATATAACGATAGTTACACAACCAGCAGTGGAAGTGGAAATTGATTTTTTATTAACAACCAAGGAGGAAAACAAAATGAAACGTAATAGAAAAAATGAAAGAGGAAGTTTGTCGCTTGAGCATGTGTTGTTTATTGCGGCAATTGTAGTAATCGGCGGGGTTATATCACAGTTTTTCGGCGCGATCGGAACTTTCTTCACTGAAGCGACTGAGTTCGTAGGAGGGCATAATGGTAATCCTGGCACTAGTACTTCGTCTTCCGGAACATCGTCGAGTTCGGGAACTGGTGGTTGATCGCTAGTGATTAAGCTCTAAAAATGGAGGATTTAAGCTGTGAAAACAAATAAACGCCCGAAGAAATTACGATCACGCACATCTACTATGGTGCCTGTGGCCGTTGCACTAATGTGCCTCTCTGGCGGGATGGTTTACATGGCAATGAAAAAAACAAACCCTCCTTTGGCTGTTACAAAAGAACCACCACAAGTGCTCTCAACTGAGGACACTGTGGTGGTTCCTACTCCGGAACGGCCAATTGCTCGCGGAGAAAAGCTTAGTGACGTAAAATTCTCTTACACTAAGTGGCCCAAAAGCAAACTCACCGGGGACTATGTAATCGACATTAATTCTTTCGGTGACGCAGTCGCACTTGCTCAGCTCCCAGAATATCTACCAATCCCGGTTAGCGCTGTGAGTAAAGGTGCAATCGACATGAACGCAGTCGTCGAAGGCATTCCTGAAGGAATGCGTGCAATCACAGTACGCGTCGATGCTGAGTCTGCCGTTGAAGGCTGGGCCAGATCGGGAAATTTCGTCGATGTGATCCTCATTCGCGGTGGAAACGATGGACTCGAAGCTAAAGTTATTGCCGAGAATGTGCGAATCTTATCGGCAGAACGCCAGGCAAAACCTGTAAACTCAGGAGCGACCGCCCCCGAAGCCCCGCGAACCGTAACACTGCTGACAACTCAAGAAGACGCCCTAAAGATTAAAGCCTCCTCGAATATTGGGAAATTAACCTTCGCGCTACGCGGGGAAGGGGATGCGGAACCAACAGCCATCACCGGGCTTTCTCAAAAAAATCTCCTCGGTGAAGCGCCAAATACACGCGCCGTGTCGGACTTGGTTAAAGGTTACGCCAAGGATTCTACGGGAAAAGTGTATCTTTTAAATGATAAGTCACGCTGGCTACGTGCTGCAGATGCAGAAAAAAGCCCTTTTGCAGCAGTAAGTAAGCCAGAAACGAATAGCGCAGAAAAAAGTAATACTGTGCAAAATAACACCGAGAAAAGTAATATCGAAAAGCCCGCGCACGAGGCATCTGCTCTCAATACCCTTTCACGTGCTCAACTCGAGCAAGACAAAATCAAAGCTAGCGAGGCCAAGTCAGATGAAAGAAACACTATCAACTGATGAAATTCTAAAACGCTATTTCGGTTCAACTGAGCAAGTTGCAGCAACACTGAAAACTGCCCCAGTCGATCTTAAAACAGAAGCTAACGAAAGACCAAATCCTGGCCCAGAAAAATCTAATGACCTGACACCGACAGGTAAATTTATTGTGCGTGAAGCCAAGCGTCGCTTAGGTGAGCAGTCAGCATTCGGATCAAAAAAAGCACTCGATGAAACTGAGCTTTTAAGACTGGTGCAGACAATTGAAACAACAAGCGGTGACGAATTACACGAGCGCGAACGCACAGCTGTTGTCGCGGCACTTAGTGCCTCACTCGATCACTACGATATTATTAGCCCCCTAATTCAAAACCCAGAAGTAAACGATATTATCATCCGCAACTGGCGTGATATTAGTATTCAAAGTGGTCGTCGTAATATTCAAACTGATTTACGCTTTCCCGATGAAATTTCTTATAAGTCATTTGTGGAAAATCTACTTAAGCGCTGCGGCAAATCTTGCACCACAGCAACTCCCGTAGTCGATGCGGCAATTGACCCGCATGTGCGAGCCTGCGTAACCCATGAATCCTTTTCACCGCCTGGCTCTGGACCGATGATGACCTTGCGTATCGCGCGTCACCGCGCGATTTCACTTGATGCCTTAGTGCAGTACGGCCTTGCCCCGCGGGTGATTCTTGAATACCTAGCGACAATTGCGCACTCAGGCGATGCGACAATTTTAATTGCCGGAGAAGTTGGTTCGGGAAAAACAACGCTGATTAAAGCCCTGACTTCAAGGATTGATGTTAACGAAGCGATTTTAGTGATCGAAGACACGCATGAACTTGTACTTGAAAGAAAATTTGTGCGCACACTCTTAACTCGTGAAGCAAATACCGAAGGGGCGGGGAGAATATCACCAGCGCAAGCGATTCGCACAGGTATGCGTATGGCAATGAACCGCGTGATTCTCGGAGAAATGCGCGATGCTGAGGCGGCTGAAGCATTTATTGACGTTTGTGCCTCGGGCCATGCTGGGATGTCGACAATTCACGCACGCAGTGCGCGTGACGCGATTTATCGTCTTGAAATATTTCTCGCACGGGCGCAAGGAAATGTCACAATTGAGACAATTCGTCGACAGATCGCAAACGCAATTTCGGTGATTGTTTTTATTAATGTCGACCCTAAAACTTCAAAGCGTCGCATCTATGAAGTGCTTGAAGTTGGCACTTCCTCTGATGGCGCAGTACAAGTATCACCAATGTTTTCTTTTAAAGGTATTAAGGGGCAAGAAGACAACCCACGCTGGAAAAGAGATTCCGGAATTTCTAAGTTTCAGGACTTACTTAAGACGGAAGATCTACAAATTGGCTTAGGTGGGGAAACTATTGACCTTGATACGGAAATGTAAATTCAAATTAAGACCATGGCAGTTGCAAAATTAAACACAACAAAGCTTGCTAACTTCTTTCGTCCGGAAAGGCGTGTGGCACTTGAGCGCATGGTTGCACTTAAAGATACGCAAAATTCAAACCCGGCAGTCAAGCCTGTAGTGCTAGTTAAGGATAAAGCAAACGAAAGCGCAGAGCCTCTGCGTGAAGAAATCCCCGACCGGGGCCTTAAGCTTAGTCTTTATCAAGCCAAATTATCGATTAACCCTCTGGCTTTTAGATCTCTGGCGGCGCTTATAGCTGCTGTTGTTGTGTTTTTTACAAGTAAAATTTTATCATTTTATGTAATTCCTTTGATCGCCTACGGGGCATATACTTTGCCTTTTTCTTACTTAAGAAACCGCGCGCAAAAGCGTGCTGCTCAGTTCAACGAAGATTATCCCACAGTATTAATGGCGATGGCGTCAAGTCTAAAAGTGGGGATGAATCCCTATATGGCTTTGGAACGCGCTGTAAAGCTTTTACAAAAGACAAGCCCAATTCGTGTTGAAGTGGAAAGGCTTTTACTTGAGCTGCGTAAAGGTACGTCCCGCGAAGAAGCAGTTCGCTATTTTGCTGCAGACATTGCACTACCTGATTTAGATCTCTTTCGTGCTGCGTTTTTACTAGTGCTTGAGAATGGTGGACGCTTTGCGCCAACTTTACAGCGCCTAGCTCAAGTCAGCCGCGACAGGGAGACCTTAACTTCAAGTGCATTAGTCAGCACAACAACGATGCGTATGACTGCAAATATTTTGCTTTTAGTTACGCCCTTTGTCGTGGGCATGATTGCAGTACGCACCAAGGATTTCTGGGAGATTATTTTACATCACCCAGTTGCAAATGGCATGGCAACTGCGGGTGTTTTAATTATTATTGTCGGCTATGCAGCACTTAGACGGATGAGTGATTTTCGACCATGAATCTAAGTATAATCTTAATTGCCTTAGCTGTTGTTGCACTAATCGCAGCGGGCTTGATGATTGCTAACTCCCGGCGCGAGAAAATCCGTGCGCAAGTTTACGATTTGATTATCCGGGATTTAGAGGCGAAAAATGAAGACGATAGCCCGGTTGATTGGACTAAAACAAGCCAAGCTTTAAATACTCTCACTGATAAACTTGGTCAGGCAGGGTTTATTACTCCTGAGGATCGTGTCCGGGCAAAGAATTTAAAATATTGCTTTATTTTTATGCCTGCGCTCTCAGGTTTTACGCTTGGTGCTTTAAAGGGCTCAGTGCCACTTGCCTTTGGGCTGAGCTTACTTGGGCTTTATCTCGGATTAGTTGCCTGGGTTTTTTATTTAAAAAATCAAGTTAAGGATTTCCGCCGTGAGCTCATGTATCAGATCCCACTTGGTCTAGAGAGTATTATTCTTTTAGTTGAAGCGGGACTTGGAATTTTACCTGCGATGGAGCGTGTCGTGACACGGTCAAAATCAAGTTATGCGGGAAAGCACGAGAGTTTTAGTCGCATCCTAGCCTTAGTCTATGAACTTACAGCCCACGGCATGCCCTTTAGTATGGCCTTAGAAGCAGTTGCCAGTGCTACAAATATCAAGCTTTTACGACACGTCTTATTGCACCTTGATATTTCTGGGAGTGAAGGAGGGGAGTTGATTCCGTCGCTACGAAGTTTAAGTGACCATGCGCATACGGAGTGGCGCCTATCGGTTGAAAGGCGGGTGAAAAAACTGGAGAATTATGTGGTGTTTCCAGTTTTTGCCTCTGTGATTGGACTAATGATTTTAACTGCCGCGGTGCCGATTGTGCCGCTACTAAATCTCCGTCAGGAATTAAGTCAAAAACGCAGCATGGATAGCTCGCCGCTAAAGTAAAATATCTGCGGTGAAATGACTGAGGTAATATTTCAAATTATGCTCAAACGAAAAAATGTTAAATATAGTCAGATCGCAAGCCCTGGTTACTTGAGATCCCTCCTTCTCGGGCTTATTTATGTATTCAGTTGCTGAGGTTCGGGATGACGGGAGCTTACAAGCGAGGAATGAAGTCGAAAGATCTCCCAAAAAGGAAACTACGAATGAAATATAGAATTTTATCTATTCTTTTTCTGCTGACAAGTTGTACGGCAACTAGCCGTGAGTCGCTAACTAGCGCCCTCGGCATTACGTCAACTGCAACTCACAATGCATTAACACCGGCAGAGGAACAAAAGACTGTTAGCTTACCCGAGATCAATTGTGCAAACAATGAACGCGGCATCATAGTCTGCGAATTTGATTCACTCCGACCGCACATTGAATCAGTTGCTAAGACGCATGGACTAAACCCGCAAATCATTGAGGCAATTGTCAGAAAGGAAAGTGGCGGAAATCCTAAGGCGATTCGCCGGCATGGGTTTTTAAAGTCAAAATTTAAGCACTTAAATGCAAATGACCGTAAACTTGCTGATGCAAGTTTAGGTTTAGGTCAAATTCTTTATGGCTTTCACAAAACTAATTGTGAGCTGACAAAGCCCGAAGATCTTTTCGATCCCAAGACAAATCTAACTTGTCTAGCAAAGGTCTTAAGCGATTGTTACGCGCGTGCTAAACGTACTACAAATGCCACAAACACAGATCGCAGCGCCCTTAAGTGCTATAACGGTAGTTACGCTTATGCGGACTCAATTTTGCAGGCAATACGCTAATCTACGCCCGATAACTTTACTTATCGGGCGTAGATTAAGCCCAATTACGATCTCTCTTTAAATTGGGCAATATTTAATATCTCTATCACTCAGAGCCTAACTCAGCTAATCTCATGCGCTATTGAATTTAGCTTTATGTCTTCAGTTCTTGATTCCCCAGATATTTCAACTCTTAGTCTTCTCGACAAGACAATCTATCTGCTTGGAACAGCTCACGTAAGTCCTAAGAGTGTCGAACTTGTAGATCAAGCAATCCGTGAGCTTCGCCCAGACACTGTCGCTGTCGAGCTATGTAAGCCACGTCTTGATACGGTGCTCGACCCTGACCGCTGGAAAAAAACCGATATCATTAAAGTGATTAAGGAAGGTAAAATCTATGTGCTCATGGCGCAGCTTTTTCTTGCCTCCTATCAGAAAAAAATCGCTGAAAAAATTGGCATCAAGCCTGGAGATGAAATTCGTAAAGCACTCCTTGTAGCCGATGAACTAAAGATCCCGACTGCCGTAATTGACCGAGAAATCAAAGTCACATTACGGCGTGCCTGGGGAAAAATGACTTTTAGCTCCCTACTCAAATTACTTTTTGCCTCTATTTTCGAAGGTTCTAAGGCTAGCGAAGTCACCGAAGATGAAATTGAAAGAATCAAAGAAGAGTCAGAATTAAATAAGCTCACAGATGAATTTGCTCGCTATGTGCCAGACATTAAAGCCGTGCTGCTTGATGAACGGGACTCATATATGGTTGAGAAATTAGCAACTACACCTGGCCAGACCATTCTTGCAGTTGTCGGTGCAGCCCATGCTCCAGGAATGAAGAAAAAAATTGGAACGCGCTATAATCTTGCTGAGCTTGAAACGATCCCCTCGGGTGGATTTTGGACGTGGTTTTTCAAATGGGGTCTCCCCTTCCTACTGGTCTTCTTTTTTGTAATGGGTTTTTTCCAATCTGGGTCAGAACTAACCTTCAGAATGGCCCTAATCTGGGTCTTACTGAGTGGAGGGTTAGCAGCGCTTGGTGCAATTGTTTGCCTAGCGCATCCTTTTACAATCATTGCTGCATTTTTCTCAGCGCCGATTACCACTTTACACCCGATGCTTGCAGTTGGTTGGGTTTGTGGATTGATTGAAGCTGCCGTAAAAAAGCCACTAGTTTCCGACTTTGAAACAATCAGCGATGACTTAAATTCGTTTAGATCGTTTTTAAAAAACAGATTGGGTAGAATTATTGCAATCATGTTATTTACTAACTTAGGTGCTGCGGCTGGTGCGATGATTGGTATCGGTAAAGTTGCAGCCTTATTAAAGTGGTAGAAATCCTAGAGTAATTTCGATCATTCTATGGTCAAATTTCATGCATTCATCACGGGCCTTCCCGTTATCACGATTTTAATCTTATGCTGCTATGAGCTGTTTCGCCTAACGATTAAGCAAGACCGCAGTCCAACAGCCGCAACTTTAGTGCTTGGTAATTTCTATCTTTTAGGCTTAATTGTTTCCTATCTTTCAGGGCTAATTATGTTTCAGACCATGCCCGAACTAAGTTCTGAGCTAGTTGCACAAGTTGAAATCCACGAAACACGCGCGAAATTAACACTCTTAACTGCCCTCCCCTTTGTTGCGCTCTTTTATCAGCGCTTGAAATTGAGCCCAGACAAGCTTTCAGCTAGGATTTATTATTTATATCTCGCCGCACTTTTTTTCGTCCTGATCATGACTCTTCTAACTGGTCAACAGGGCGGCGCCCTTGTTTTTGATTATGCTGTTGGGGTGACTAAGAAATAAAATGCAAAGACGGCGCTAACTAAACAATTGCCATCTTGCCTTCGACTCGAGCCCTCGCTCTCAGGCCGAGAGGAGGGAATTGAATGCGAATATTATGAGCATTCAATGAGTTGAAAGATAACCAATGATGGTAACTGGCAGGGCGTGGTCTACCTAGCTAGTACCATGCAAATCTTGGGTTTTTGATGTTTTCTGTCTGAAGTCCAGATTCTCTTGATTTCGTGGCTCTGTATACAAGATGAATTATATGCATATAATAGTGCAAATAATAAATGAATGATTGCAATATGTTACAAATTCTAGTCATAATATTTGTAACAAACCTTGTATTCATGGCAATAAGTGACGCTACATGAGTGGTATTGGGTAGAAGGTTTGTAAAGTTTAAACGTTAATTTTTTAACAAACTTTGCACGGGAAATTAAGGCTTAGAGTCTTTGGGAGATTCGTGTGTACACATGTCTGCCAAAGACCCTGAGCCAAGGACGGTAACTCGTTTACAAGGATGGGGTTGGAGGAAAAAGTAGAAACAATGAATCTAATTGCACTAATCATGGCGATGAACATCGCTGTTGTCATCAGCGACTCTGGGGAAATTAAAGGTGATGCCTTGCTGACATCCGACATGATCAACTCAATGGTTGCTTCAAGCAATACAGGAGTGGGAGTTAAGTTTAAACTCCCCGAGGGCGACATTAAGCTTGAAGTTGCTTGCGTTTCCATTGATGGAGGCAGCCAAATCGAAGGCGCACCAAAGCGAGCCATAATCATTCGTGGCAATAACGGAACAATACTTCGTTATCAAGTCGAAGGCTCGGAACGACCGCTTGAGGCCACGCACATCGCTATCGTTGAGTCAGGATCAAACCAAGCGCGTTGGTCCTTCGAATCTGGCACACCAGAAGAATCGAAGCTATACGACATGCTATTGACCGAAGCTTGGGTGCCTGACTGGCAAGAAGCTGTCGTCGCCTAATCGTCCATCTGTCCAACCCGTGCAAAGTTACTAGTCAACAAAGACCAAGTTTTCAATGCACGGGTTTGGACCCCTACCACTCATCTCTATTTTCCCTGATTAAATTTTAATTTATTTTTCGAGATCCACTCGACACTACGCTAGCATAGCTTTAGAACCGCGCTAGCCTCTCTCCGCTTTCTTCACCCAAAGAACTTCAGGCACATTCTCAGACTTAAGTAAGAAACGTACAAGTATGAAAAGTAAATCACTTAAACGATTGAGGTATTGAATTGCCTCAAAACGAACTATCTCCCCAGAATCTAAGAGCGCTGTAACGGTCCGCTCAGCACGCCTCGTCACGACTCGGGCCAAATGCGCAGCATTTCCTGCGGGAGACCCGCCTGGAATAATAAAACTTGTAAGCTCAGTGAGCCCTGCACCGTAAAAATCACATAACTCTTCCAAGCGAGTGACATCTTTGGCATCAATCAAGGCCATGCCGGGAAAGGCTTGACTGGCTTGGCAGGCAAGTTCGGCACCTAAATCAAATAAATCGTGTTGAATTACTAAAAGCTCGGCGGCAAGTTTTTGCTGCTTTGTGGAAATTAAATCACGTAAGGCACCAACTGCGACATTGGCCTCATCAAGTTCCCCGTAAGCTGAAACTCGAAGATTTGCCTTAGAAGTCTCCTCTCCACCTACAAGACTTGTTTTTCCCTTGTCGCCTCGCTTGGTATATACGCGGTTAATCTTAAAGCCCATGATAATTGATTATTCTAGCGGAGCTTCAAATCCAAGTTGCTTAAGTTCTGTGCCAATAAGCTTAGCTGCGGTGGCATCACGCTGTGCAAGTTCCTTGGCAAGCTTGTCAATTCTACTGCGATCGACAGCGCTCACAGCAACTCGAGCAAGACTAATTAACGCTGGCGCTGAAGTAATACGCCCTTCACGAATCAATGACTCTAATACTCGCTTAGCCTCAGTATCATTATTCTCCTCGAGTAAGACCCGCCCGAGTAAGAGCGTAGCTTGCTCAGTTAAAAATCGATCCGGAGTTAGCTTATCAGCTATGCCGATTGGGCCAGTAACGCCAAAAGCTGTAGCAAGTGCTTCCTTTGCTGCAACGTAATCTTTCTTTTCTACTTTGGCACGAGCTGCATATAACTTCGCAGCTTGTGCATAGAAATGCTTTGTCGCCTGAGCACTTAAATTCTGCACACGTGATTCAAGCTCACTCATTGCCTTATCCTCTTCAGCTTTAGCCTCAGGGCTTGCTGGGGTCGAGCTTTTACTAATGAGTGCCTGAAAGCTCTCCTGAATTGACTGAAACTCTTCAGAAGACTTGGCGTGCTTTTTCTGAATTGCGGATCGATAAAGATCAACCACCCACATCAATGCCATTGCCACAACAAGTGCCATGACAAGTTGACGCCAGCTCTCAGCAAGAAATTGTGACAAATCCTTATTACTGCCCTCAACAAATTTAAGCCGCTCAGCAAGCTCCTTTAAACGCGCCTCGCTCTGTGCAGAGTCTGGGCTTGGTTCCGGTGCGGTAGAACTCTTAGTGATTGGTGTATTTGCTTGTGTATTCATCTTTTCCACTACTGTTTATACTTAAAATCATCTGGGTCCATTTCAGCAAGAATTTCGGCCCATTTATCTTTTTCGATCGCGCTAAAATCCGTAGCCCCTTCGGTGCTTGCTGTAAACTCCTCATCTTCGGCACGTATTTCCCCGCCCTCTCCACCGATCGCGCTACTAAGTGTAACTTGAGCCTGTTTTAAAACTTCTTCGCTAACAAAAATCTTGGCATTAACGCGCACAGCTAAGGCAATTGCATCACTTGGACGTGCATCCATCAGCTTAAGCGCATCCCCGGCAGTTAACTCAATCCGCGCCAAAAAAGTATTATCTTGAATTGCGTGAATAATCACACGTGTGACTTTGGCGCCAAACATATTAATTGAGTTGGCCAGTAAGTCATGTGTCATTGGACGAGTTAAAGTGACCTGTTTAAGCGCAGAAGCAATCGCAGTAGCCTCGGGAAGGCCAATCCAGATTGGCAGGCAGATTTTACCGGTTTGCTCCTTGAGCAGCACGATTGGCGCATTTGTATTTTGGTCTAAAACAAGACCAGCCACAAACATTTCCATTTCAGTTGTAATCTCACTCATGCACGTAATTTCTAGATGATCTGACCTCTCAGTCCATAGGGTGTGGCATGTTCTATTTTAACCTGAATAATTTGTCCAAGTTTTATGCGTTCACGCTGGATTGTTGATTGGGGCAGGCACTCTACCCAGGTATTATACTCGGAGCGACCCCGTGGGTTTTCGCCTTTAAGACTCTCAATCAACACGGCCAAGTTTTGACCTAGATATTGTTGGTGTAACTCTCTGCTGATGTTGTCTTGCAAATCTTGTAGACGGTATAAGCGATCACGCGCCACATCTTCAGCAACAAGCTCGAGGTTTTCCTGAGCACTGTCTGCAGTATGCGGACGCAGTGAATAGCAAAAAGAGTACACCAAATGGTAGCGCACGCGTTGGAGTGCTTCCAAAGTATCCTGGAAGTCTGCCTCTGTTTCTGACGGATATCCGACAATCATATCAGTGGTAATAGCAATCGTGGGCACTTTGGCGCGAAGCTCGTCAATAATTTCGAAATAGCGCTTGCTGCGGTAATTGCGGTTCATCAGTTTTAAGATTCGATCTGACCCGGCTTGCAGTGGCATGTGAATGTGCGGCACAAGCTGTGGGACCTCTGCGTAGAGATTGATAAAGTCTGATTTAACCTCCTGGGGATGGGGGCTAGTAAAGCGAATGCGTTTTAAGTCTGGAATTTCTGCAATGCGCTTAATCAAATCAACAAAACTAAGGCGCGGGTTTAAATCACGGCCGTATGAGTTTACAGTTTGCCCGAGGAGCATTACTTCCTTTGCGCCCATGCGAACTTTGAGACTGATTTCGCGGATGATTTCCTGGGGGTCGCGACTGACTTCAGGGCCACGGGTGTTGGGTACAACACAGTAAGAGCAGTTTTTATTACAACCACGCTGAATTGAAACAAGCGCGCGAATTGGAGTGACTTGCTCGCCGGTCTCTGTTAACTCACGAAACCCTAGTGGTAGATCTTCCCACTCATCGCGATAATCGACGACAACTTGTTTGGACTTTCCAGCAAGTGCGCCTGTTACTAATGAGGGCACGAGCGACAAATTGTGAGTGCCGACGACAAAATCTACTTCAGGAATGGCTTTGATAAGTTGTGTGCCTTCTTGCTGGGCAACGCAGCCGCCAACGCCGATAATCGTCTGTGGGCGCTTTTTCTTAATCAAATTATATTCGCCGATGATGCTGCGCATTTTATGTTCGCCTTTTTCACGAACACTGCAGGTATTAACGAAAATAAAGTCGGCCTCCTCAGCATTAGAGGTAAGACTGTACTGATCCTGCATTAGAGCAGAGATTTTTTCAGAATCATACTCATTCATCTGACAACCAAAAGTCTTGATAAAAAGCTTTGGCTTGTCTGAATTTTTTTCAGCTGTAAGGGGCATTGAAAATGCTCAATAAAAAATTAAATTACTCAGTCACTATTCTTAAGACCGGGACAAATTTACCGCCTGGAATTTGCGGGACTGGCCGATCAACGGTGAGTTTAATTACACGTTTTTGTCCGGAGTCGATAGTGACACCAGAAAGCTCAACAATTTCCTCTGTGCTCGGGTCTGCAGCTGTCGGTGTTGGGCGCCCGTCTGGGGCATAAGCCAGTCCTAGGGCCAATTTAGGGTCTTTAATGGTTGTCGCTGTGGGGTTGTAGATTTTACCGCTGACGACAAGTTCTAGATCGCATGGCGGAACCGAACAAGCGATTGTGTTAGAAATTGTCTCAAGCTCGACAAGGGCCAGGGCATCTAGTTTTTCCTTTAATTCTTCTTTTGTCGCTGTTTGTGGAGCGCTGCCTTGGTCGGTAGTATTTGCGGCTGAGCTTTGGGGTTTAGTTGTTTCGATCTTTGCCTGACTTTGGTCTGAGATTTCATTAGTATTATTTTTTGCAAATTGCTTTGTCTCTGCGCCCCAGAGTAGACGCATTTGATAGTCTGTTGCGCCCATACTTTCGATGCTTAAGGCGAGAATGTCTTTTGAATTACGCTTTAACATTTCTTTCCCTAAGGCTTGATCGAGATAGACGTATTTGGAGGCTTTTCTTTCGCCGTTAACGAAAGTGCTAAGTTCAAGCACGGCATTATTTGTGGGCCAATCTGTTTTTGCTGTGATTGAGCCGGTGACAGATAGGAGTCCTTGGGGGGTAAGTTTAGAGTCCAGGACTTCGTAGCTTAAGGGGTCTGTAATTGTGGTCGAATTTGCAAGCTGATTTTGTCCAGTGCTAGCCTGCTTAGTAGTGCAAGCTGAAAATGAAAGACAGAGAATGAGGGCCAGATTAAATGCGTTATTTTTCATGGTTTTTGCGATCAATTCAGAGCTTAACTATCGGCTGCAAGGCGTGATTCGACGAAGTACCATGCGCCTGAGTCTTCAATCCAAGCTTGCACTTCGGTGCGTGTGTTAACGACTAGTGAATTCTGTGCGTAGGACTTGATATCGACGAGCACTCGAGCTTCGCTTTCCTTAATTGATACGTCGCGGACTTCATAGCTGATAATTTTCTCCTTATCGAGTCGCCCTTTCATGGCTTTATAGAAGGCTTCGCGTTCCTTAGGTTCGACGAGAACAGTTGCCTTATCGGCATCGTGCCAGCGCAAGGCTTCGTGGAAACTTACGACAGAATTTCTAAGTGTCTGGCCGTCATCGAGTGTGGCAGAACATGCTGTTAGTAGTAATAATCCGCTCAGGGCGAGTATGAAGGCAGTGAGTTTCATGAATTTTTCCTAGTTGCTAGTGGTCATTCTTAGTATCAGCTTGTGGGATTTGCTCGAAGTAGTGATCGAGGGACTGTTTGTCGGAGTTTGAGAGTTCATGATCGACTGCCTGGCGTTGGTCAGACTTGATGGTGACGGAGTTTGATTTGAGGCTGGAAATAAATTGGCGGTCCCAGCCAGTTTGTCGAAGTTCTTTGTAGGCGATCATCACGATTCCAGTCGCGTAGGCTGCGATGAGGAGTCGTTGCCAGAATGTGTTTGCGGAATCAGCCATTTAATATCTAACTAGTCGGTAACTTATTAGTAGCGAAATGCTCACTATTGGACAAAGACTATAACGTAACTTTTTTAACAGGCATAGAGCCCCCTTTTCGACACCCCTCGATAGGTACGGGGTTACTTTTATCGGTGTTTCGGGGATTTTCTATATTTTGATATTCCTGGCGATATTCAAGGCTCGAACTACTGCCCTCTCTAGGCAAGAAGAACAAATTCAGCTAGGTCTCAGCTGGGTAGAGGCCCGGATCCTCAAGCCCGACTGAGACAGGTACGGGGTTACTTTTAAGGGAAAAACATGGGTTTAATGCATGATAACTTATAAGACTGCTACAACTGGCCTAGCAATTGTTACTGGGGCTTCTGCCGGTTTAGGCATTGAATTCGCAAAACTGCTCCAGGTACGGGGCTACTATCTCCTACTCGTGGCGAGGCGTAGAGACAGGCTTGAATCGGTCCTAAATTCACTTGGAGGCTCCGAGGCTGGCAGCATTCTAGTGGCAGACCTTTCTACCCAGGCTGGCCGCGATAGCCTGATTTCAGCAACACTTAAACTCAACCAAAGCTACCCTCTAAAAGTTCTAATCAATAATGCAGGCTTTGGCCTCGTCGGTAGAACCCTCGAAATGGATGCCTCAAAACTCACCCAAATGGTCGAACTTAACTGCATAGCGCCGCTAGACTTATCGCGCCAGCTGGCCCCAATGATGGATAAAAATGGCGGAGGCCATATACTAAACGTCTGCTCTACTGCCGCCTTTCAACCACTCCCTTACATGGCCTGCTATGCTGCCACAAAATCTTTTCTCAAAAGCTTTAGTCGAGCCCTCAGCGTAGAATTAGCCGGGTATAACATCTCAGTCCTAGCTCATTGCCCGGGACCCACAAAGACAGAGTTCCATATCGCTGCAGGGCTAGAAGAGAAGATCGACTTTCTCTCCTCTGTCCCAGCCAGTGGCGTTGCCCGTGAGGCAATCGAGGCGCTCTTTGCCAACAAAAAGCTCCTGATTAACGGGCTTCGTAATCGTTTCCTTGCCACACTCGCTGGCCTCCTGCCTGAAAATATTGTGCTTCTCATCGGCAAACTTACTCTCGGACAGTATGTCAAAAAAACCTCCGGCTGAGCGTCTGCAGTGAAAAAATATTGTCCCAAGTGTTGCACTTCTTTGCGGTTTCGATTAATTCTCGGTCGCTAAGAAACTAATTTGCTTAGAGGAGAAACGCCGAGTAATTGAAGACAGAAAATCAAGCGACTACAGAGAGCTCTACGCTTAATTTTTACGGCCTAGAAAGTAATTATTCGAACTACGCCGATTCCCGCATCGCGATCCTCAGCGTGCCTTACGACGGCACAAGCACATACAATAAAGGTGCCGATCGTGGCCCTCAAGCAATCCTTGAAGCTTCAACTCAAGTTGAACTCTACGACATCGAAACTGATTTTGAAGTCTATCAACTTGGTATCGTTGGACTTGCTCCAGTGACTGAAAATTCCTCGCCGGAAGAAATGGTTGCTGCTGTAAAAGCTCGCGTCAGCGCATTACTCCAAGATGGAAAATTTCCAGTAATTCTTGGCGGCGAGCATTCGGTAAGTGCTGGAGCGATTCAAGCCTGCAAAGAATCCTATCCAAATATTTCCACATTACAATTCGATGCGCACGGAGATACGCGTGAAGAATATTATGGTTCACGTTATAACCATGCCTGCGTCATGGCACGCGCCCGTGAATGCGGGCCAATTGTGCAAGTCGGAATTCGCGCAATTGACAGCTCAGAACTTGAGAAAATGGACCGTTCCAGAGTTGTTTTCGCTCATCAAATCAAAGCCACCAACAGTGAAAAAAACTGGCCTGAGAAAAATTGGATCGACCGCGTCTCTAAAGGACTGACTTCAGAAGTTTACTTAACGATCGACCTCGACTGTTTCGATTCAGCAATCATGCCTTCTACGGGAACGCCTGAACCAGGCGGATTAAATTGGTATGACTTACTTGACGCCGTGCGACAAATCGCCGATAGACATAACATTATCGGACTCGATATCGTTGAATTATTACCGCGTGAGTCTGACCCCGCCCCAAATTTCTTAGCCGCAAAATTACTCTACCAAGTATTGAGCATTATTTTTAAACCGCGCCAGCTAGCAGCTGCTTAAAACTATTTTAAGGGAACCGACGAAAATGACTGAGATTGAAAAATGGAATTCACACAAAAGCGCCGCTCTCTATGGACTGGACAGCTGGGGACAGCCTTATTTTTCGCCGAATGACAATGGCACAATTACGGTCACTCCCAACGGTAGCGAAGGACCAAAGCTTGATTTGTACGATCTAGTAAATCAGGTCAAAGCGCGCGGTATTGGGCTGCCGATTTTGTTTCGTTTTAATGGGATTTTACGCAACCAAGTTGATATTATTCACCGTGCCTTTCACACAGCGATTAAGGAGCAAAATTATACTGGCCGTTACACACTTTGCTTTCCAATTAAAGTCAATCAGCAGCGCCACGTGGTGGATATTTTGCGCGCCGCTGGCGAACAATACCAGATGGGACTTGAAGTCGGCAGTAAGCCGGAACTGATTGCAGTGCTTGGATTACAAAATGCAGAAAGCGGTCCGCTACTTTGTAACGGCTACAAAGACGCCGAATATATCGAACTTGCCTTAATGTCCAAAAAAGTCGGCCGCCGCCCGATTATCACAATTGAAAAGCTTAGCGAACTACAAACCGTGCTGGATGTCTCCGAGAAACTGAATGTCACACCTGAAATTGGGTTTCGCATCCGTCTCTCTGGAAAAGGATCAGGTCGCTGGGAAAAGTCTGGCGGTGAGCGAGCAAAATTTGGCTTAACAATTGGTGAAATCGTTGAAGCATTTGAAACCCTCAAAAAGAAAAACATGCTTTCAATCATCAGCCTGCTACACTTCCACGTTGGCAGCCAAATCACGGCAATTGATGCGCTTAAGGTTGCATTACGCGAAGCCGTGCAGGTTTACATTCAATTGCGTCGCGACTGTCCGAACCTAACAATGCTTGATGTCGGTGGAGGATTAGGCGTTGACTACGATGGTTCAAAGACAACTTTTGCTTCATCAATGAACTATACTGTTGATGAGTATGCACGTGACATTGTGTGGATCCTTGGCGAAGCCTGCGAGCAAGCCGGCGTCCCTGCCCCAGATATTATTTCTGAGTCAGGACGTGCTTTGGCTGCGCACCACGCAGTGCTTGTTTTTAATGCACTGGGTATTGCTAATAGTTTTTCCTACACCTGTAATATTAATGAGATTCTATCGAAGACAAAGCATAAAACAGTTACTACCTTGTGCTCACTCTATCAGGAGCTCACACCAAAGAACTGCCAAGAGACGCTGAACGACGCCCTGCAACTGCGACAAGATGTGCTCGATCAATTCAATCTAGGAATTGTATCAATCACAGACCGCGCGCTAGTGGATGAAGTGTTCTGGGGGCTGCTCTATCAAATCAAACAAAAAACTGCAGAAATGTTTTATGTTCCTGAGGACCTAGAACGCTTGGCTTGGCTTTTGACGGATACTTATTTCTGCAATTTCTCAGTTTTCCAGTCGATGCCAGACAGTTGGGCGATTCAGCAAATTTTCCCCGTGATGCCGATTCATCGCTTAAACGAGCAACCCACTCGCTCCGTTGTGCTCGCTGATATTAGTTGCGATTCGGACGGTAAAATTGACCGTTTTGCGGACTTAAAAGACGTGAAGCGCTACTTACCGGTGCATGCGATTAACGAAACGCAGCCTTACTATTTTGCGACTTTCTTTGTCGGCGCCTACCAAGAAATTTTAGGTGACTTGCATAACTTGTTTGGCGATACGAATGCTGTGCACGTAGAAGTTAATAACGATGGCCGCATTCAGTTTTCTGATGTTGTGCTTGGAGACTCAATTCGCGAAGTGCTGCAGTATGTCCAGTACGACAAGAATGACTTGATTGAGCGTTGGCGAAATTCCGTAGAAGACGCTGTAGATAAGGGTCTTGTTTCAGCAGAAGAGTCGGCCAGCATTTATCGCAAATATGTTGGCGCTTTTGATGCTTACACCTATCTTGGCTCTGGCCCAGAAGTTTAATTAAATACGCTGCATTTCCCACTGTTTATTGATAGACTTGAGCAAAGTCATTCTGTAAAAAATGGACTTTTTTATATTACTTTAGTATTGAAATAATTCTCATTTTAGCTTCAGGTAGTGATTGATTGCCACAAGATGCTAGACGCGATGTCTCGTGTATTGTGGCGAAGATTTTTTAGGTTTTACTGGATCGTTCTGAAAAGCTTCGTGTGGGTATTAGTATTTCTACATGAAGCCTTTTATGGCTAATCTAGAACGGAGGGTAGAAATGCCCAATATTAATTTTAGTCTTGTCGTAGACGATTGCGCTCGACGTGATCGCATCGGAAATTGGTTGATCGCCATCGGCAGTGCCTGGTTGATGGGTGTTCCACTGGTCTTCCATCGGCGAGTTCAAGTTTAGAAAAGCGACAGCTGCCTGAAAGTAGGTATGCCAATAGTATTAGAAAGTGTGCTGTAAGAAGAGCAGTATACTTATTAGTACTATAGAGCTGGGGGGGGTGGTAGTTATCCATAACAATCCACAAGGAAGCGAAGCGTACGTACTTCATTAGCCTTGTGGATTTTTGTGGATAACTAACTGGGGAGGGGTAAGTTTTGCCACGCTTGAAGATTTTTGATTTAGGATCAATTTAAGCAGCCATTTTAGATTCATATTCCAAAGGGGTGAGATAGCCGAGAACTTTCATGGGGCGGTGATTAAACCAGTCTTGAACGTTTTGGACCTGTTGAGCTGTAACCTCATCAAAATTAGTTTTCTTAGGAAAGAAGCGCCTCAGGATCCCGTTAATAGCCTCAACTGTGCCACGTTCCCAAGCGCAGTAAGGATGACAGAAATAGATTTTGAAATCATTGTCTGCAAAGACAGGTTCGAGGAAAGCAAGCTCTTGGTGCTCAGGACCGTTATCGACAGTAAGAGTTTTCTTAACCTGAGCTTGCAAAATCGTAAATAGCGCCTGCCTGACTGTGTGAGCTTGGCGGTTAGGTAGTAAGCGTAAATGCAGATGTCTATTCTGACGGTCAACTAGCACCAATAACGAGCTTTTTCCATGACGTGCAGAAACTATTAGGTCCGACTCCCAGTGCCCCGGCTCGCCTCTTAGATTAGCCTTCACTGGACGAAGCTCAATACTACGCTTGGATTCTTCAACAGCTCTCGGTCTTCTGCCGCTAGCTCGATTAATACCTCGACTCTTGCCCTTACGCGGTAAATCCTTAATCAACTCCTTAGCTTGATGATAAATGTATTGGTAAATCGACTCATGCGAAATACTTTGACCTTGCTTGTCCATGCCAATACGATTGGCAATTATTTGCGGCGACCAGCCAAGTTCAATTTTCTCACGCACATACACCCGCGTTACTTCGTTTTTCAGTCCCCAGCCATCGACCCGCTTCGATTTGCGCAGCTTCTGGCGTTGACTTTGACGAACTTGGGCTTTCTCCAGCGCACTTAAATCTTCATAAAATCTTAGCTGCCTCTTGCCTCTCCTCAGTTCTCGGCATCACCCCACTATGATGCCGCTTGAGCTTGTAACCAATTCTCCGGGCACTTAAGCCTCGCTCTGATAAACGATAGTTCTCACCCAACTCTTCCTCATCCAGGTCTTTCCCGCGCTTTCCCATATCCACCCAAAATTACTACTCTTTTAGGTGTCGCTTTTCTAATTTGAACTCGCCATCTTTTTGGCCAAGATATCGGAGAGCCGATAGTGGGCCAGATAACTGTGGCCCTAATCGTCATATTCTTTGCAACTAGCATGATCTATTCCAGTCGCAAAACCTATCTTGAAAGCCGATTTAGTCGGCTCTGCGAAAGACACCCAGCGCTCGATCAAGCGCGAATAGCCTACGAGAAAACCTGCAAGGAACTCTGGGCCGCCAAAGCCGGAGAAGAGAAAGCAAAGCAAGACGCGAAGCGGAGTGCTTTAGAAACACTCGATCGCCTTACTGCTGAACTCTCCAAATGACAGTAGGTCAGTTGAAAAACCTCAACTGGCCTACCTCAAATTTTAATTCAGGTTAAAGTCTTCGCCGCCATTTCGATTTTGTGAGATTTACATGACTTGTTCTGGGTAGATGAATAACTTAGGCGCTTAAAAGCTAAAGCTTTTAGTTTTTTAGTGCCTAAAGGTGCAATCAGGTTTTATTGGATTCTCTGCTTTGAGTGAAGTTGAGTTGCTGCGGCAATTGAATTTCACTCAAACGAGGTTCACACAAATGGCAAAATTAACTCCTACAGACATGGGCTGGTCACAAACTCCAGCAGCGTTTATTCGATATCTGTTCAGCTTGCTTGGCGAGCTTGAAAATACACTCAAACAGTCCAATTGCGACCGTGAGAGAACGATCGAAGCCTTAATTTGGCTATGTTGGCGTCTATCTTTTTCCACCTACAACGAAACACTTGATCCAGGCCGTGCGCGAGATGTGGTCACTGACAAAAGCAAAGAGCTTGACTGGTCAATGCGCACACTCCTGAACACGGCTCCGGCAGAAGGTCCCCGCACCAAATATCGCATTCGGGTGCTCTTGATTTTCGCATATATGGTGAAATCCATTGGGCGCTACGAAAGTGCAGAGGAAATCTTCAAAAATATTCCCGACATGAAGTCTCTACTGGAAATGCTTCAGGCAGAATCCGTCGACGACTGGCTGAAGACTAAGCGTGAGGAAGCTGGTTTGGAGCATTTCCTACTTGGTGGAAAAGAGGCTGCAAGAGCTCTTGCGGAGTGCTTCAAAGAGTCAGGTCAGAGCGACTGGGTGGCGCAGTTTGGGCTTAAGTGCCTCGCCGTTCCTTAAAAAGTTGCTTGAGTCTTAAGGGTTGATTGTAAAAATTTGAGGTTTCTTACAGATTTTTTTACGGCACCTTTGGGACTCTTTAAGAAAGTTTTATTTCTCTATCAAGCCACTTCACGATTTCATCCATTGAAGCGCCGGGCGTAAAAATCTCCTTAACTCCTGCTTTTTTAAGTGTCAAAATATCGTCTGCTGGAATAATTCCGCCGCCAAAGACAACAACATCTTCTGCGTTTTCCTTTTTCAAGAGCTCAATTACTGCAGGAAACAAGGTCATATGCGCCCCGGATAAAATACTTAGTCCAATTGCATCGACGTCTTCTTGAATTGCACTTTTCACGACCATTTCCGGCGTTTGATGCAGTCCGGTGTAAATTACTTCCATGCCCGCATCGCGTAGGGCTCGCGCGATCACTTTTGCCCCACGGTCATGCCCATCCAGGCCAACTTTGCCGATTAAAATACGCAGTGGTCGTTTGGTCATAAGAACTTATCACTTATTGAAAATTTACTCTTTCAGGAGATCTTTCGACTCAACTTGAGTTCATTAACATTCACTCAAGTTATCGCTCAAGATGACAGTGTCTCTAGTCAATGAAGAAATAAAATGCTGTCATCTTGAGTGGGCAAGGGTCAAAATTTATTTTGACTCTGCGCAGTCGAAAGATCTCCAAATATCACTCAGAACGCTTACAGCTTAGACTTGAACTTCTCCTTACTCTTAAACTGATTAAGTTAAAGACTAAGTTCAAGTCTAAGCTGTAAGCGTCGCCAAGGTGCTGCTTAGCATATTACAGAAACCCTGGATCAGTATATACACCATAAACTTCACGGTAAATATCCGAAACTTCACCAATCGTAATCCCGTGGTCAACAGCTGCTAAAAGCACTGGCATCACATTGCGATTCTCCTGACAAGCTTGCCGAATTCTTGCAAGTTCACTCTTTACCGTTTGCGCGTCACGCTTTGCCTTAAAGCTTTTCACGCGCTCGATTTGATCAGCCTCAACCCGGTGGTCAATTTTCAAAGTCGGGATAACGTCTTCGCCGCTGCGATCGTCACTATACTTAGTAATCCCGACAATTGTGCGCTCCCCTCTTTCTAACTGACTTTGAAATACGTATGCCGATTCAGCAATCTCGCGCTGTGGAAATCCCTCTTCAATCGCATTTAACATTCCGCCCATACTATCGAGCTTGTTGATATAATCCCAAGCCTCTTTTTCTACTCTATCAGTCAATTCCTCAACAAAATATGAGCCTCCGAGGGGATCAACCGTATTTGCCACGCCGCTTTCTTCAGCAATGATTTGCTGGGTTCTTAAGGCCACAGTCACAGCAGCCTCGGTCGGAAGTGCCAAGGTCTCATCCATCGAGTTTGTGTGCAGCGACTGCGTGCCGCCTAAAACTGCAGCTAGCGCTTGCAAGGAAACTCGCGCGACGTTATTCAGCGGTTGCTGCGCAGTGAGTGACACGCCTGCAGTTTGTGCATGTGTGCGAAGTTTTAATGATGCTTCGAGCTTCGCGCCAAAACGCTCACGCATGAGTTTGGCCCAAATTCGGCGCGCAGCACGAAATTTTGCAATTTCCTCAAAGAAATCATTGTGCACGTCCCAAAAAAATGACAGCCGCGGAGCAAAACTATCAATTTCCATGCCACGCTTTAAACAAGTTTCTACGTATGTCACGCCATCATAAATCGTAAAGGCAAGCTCTTGAACTGCAGTCGCCCCAGCTTCACGGATATGGTAACCAGAAATACTTACCGGATTAAATTTCTTTGCTTCCGCAGCACAAAATTCAATTACGTCGCAAACTAATTTTACACCTGGGCCCGGCGGGCAAATCCATTCCTTCTGGGCAATGTACTCCTTGAGAATGTCATTTTGAATGGTTCCACCCATCTTTTGTAGGTCATAGCCATGGCGTTTTCCGACCGCGAAATACATCGCCAGCGCAATCGTAGCACTACAATTAATCGTCATCGAGGTCGTAACGTTTTCGAGATTAATTCCCGCAAATAAACGCTCCATATCATCGATTGTAGAAACGCTTACGCCCTCACGACCAACTTCACCAACTGACATCACATGGTCAGCGTCATAGCCCATCAGTGCTGGCATATCGAAAGCAGTGGATAAACCAGTCTGTCCGTGTTCGAGTAAATATTTAAATCTTTTGTTTGTATCCTCAGGCGTGCCAAAACCGGCAAACTGTCGCATCGTCCAGAGGCGACTTCGATACATTGTGTCATGCACACCACGCGTGTAGGGATATTGCCCGGGGAGACCAATTTGGGGGTCTTCTTGGCTTAGTCCACGATCGCGCCCAGTCACAATG